>NZ_JBSGIW010000018.1:0-94820 GCF_053605265.1 Streptomyces sp. NPDC003943
GGTCAGGAGGGGGCGGGCACGCCGAACCCGCAGGAATGACAGGGGAGAAGCATGTCCATCACCAGGCCGGCGATGACCAGGAACAGCAGGATCGGCAGGCCCACGTACAGGCCGAGGGTCTGGGCGACACTCAGCCCCGGGGCCGGGTCGTCACCGTCGTCGCGGGTCAGCGCGAGCGCGGGGGACGACATGAGCAGCATCATCAGCGTCGTACCGGCCGCGACGGCGCCGGCGCGCAGGGCGTTCTTCTTGTCCACGGTGCAAAAGTAGCGAACACCTAAACGGAGCGCGCGCCCGGGGGTGCCGTACGGGCGCGCACGCCCCCTCCGCCCTCCTCCGCGACCCGTTCCGCGACCGTCCGCAGCAGGTCGTGGGCCCGGGGCGAGGCGGCCAGTTGCTCCAGGGTGACGGGCTGTCCGTCGGGGTCGGCGACCGGCAGCCGCCAGTTGGGGTACTGGTCCCAGGTGCCCGGCAGGTTCTGCGGCCGGCGGTCGCCCACCGCGTCCGGCAGCCACACGCCGACCATCCGGGCCGGGGTGGCGGCCAGGAAGCGGTGGAAGGCGCGAACCTCGGCGGCCTCGTCGCCCGGCCCCTCGGGGAGGAACCCGAGCCGCTGCAGCACGCCGAGCCACTCGGCGGTCTCGGCGCCGTCCCGGCCGCGTTCCCGCTCCAGATCGCCCGTGAGCAGCCCCAGCCGGTGGCGGAGCGTCACGTGGTCGCCGGTCAGCCGGGCCGCGGTGGACGGCAGGTCGTGGGTGGTGACGGTGGCCACGCAGCCGGCCCGCCACTCGTCCGGGGCCAGCGGCCGCCCGCCGCCCGTCCAGTCGCGCTCGAACCACAGCACCGACGTGCCGAGCACCCCGCGCCGGGCGAGCGCCTCCCGCACGCCCGGCTCGACGGTGCCCAGGTCCTCGCCGACGACCGCCGCCCCGGCCCGGTGGGCCTCCAGGACGAGGAGCGCGAGCATGGCCTCGGAGTCGTACCGCACGTACGTGCCCTCGGTCGGCGCCAGGCCCTCCGGCACCCACCAGAGCCGGAACAGGCCCATGACGTGGTCGATGCGCAGCGCGCCCGCGTGCCGCAGGAGTTCGCGGAGCAGTCCGCGGTACGGGGCGTAGCCCTCGGCGGCGAGCGCGTCGGGGCGCCAGGGCGGCAGGCCCCAGTCCTGGCCGCGGGCGTTGAAGGCGTCGGGCGGGGCGCCGACGGACATGCCGGCGGCGAAGACGTGCTGCTGCGCCCAGGCGTCGGAGCCGTCCGGGTGCACGCCGACGGCCAGGTCGTGGACGATCCCGACCGGCATCCCGGCCTCGCGGGCGGTGCGCGCCGCGTCGGCGAGCTGGCCGTCCGTCAGCCAGGCGAGCCGGCAGTGGAAGTCGACCCGCTGGGCGAGCTCGGCGTCGGCCCGTACGGCGGCCTCGGCGGTACGGGGATCGCGCAGCTCCTCGGGCCAGCGGCGCCACTGGTGCCCGTGCCGCTCGGCGAGGGCCTGGTAGGTGGCGTGGTCCTCCAGGGCGCGGCCGCGCTCGGCGAGGAAGTCGCGGTAGGCGGCCCGGCGGCCGGGGCCGAGTTCCACGGTGTGGATCAGCTCCAGGGCGCGCCGCTTGGCGTCCCAGACGGCGTCCCGGTCGATCAGGGCGCCCTTGCCGAGGACCCGTTCGCGCTGCTCGGCGGCGTCGCCGAGGATCCGGTCGAGCTCGCCCTGGCGGGCCGGGTCGACGTACGCGTACTCGGGCAGGTCCTCGATCCGCAGGTGCACCGGGTCGGGGAAGCGGCGCGAGGACGGGCGGTACGGGGAGGGATCGGTGGGCGCGCCGGGCACAGCCGCGTGCAACGGGTTGACCTGCACGAATCCGGCGCCGTGGGTACGGCCGGCCCAGTCGGCGAGCTCCCGCAGGTCGCCGAGGTCGCCCATGCCCCAGGAGCGGCCGGAGAGCAGGGAGTAGAGCTGGACGAGCAGGCCGTGCGCGCGGGCGGGCGGCTGGGGGGCGCGGGCCGGGGCCACGACGAGGGTGCAGGTGGAGCGGCGGCCGTCGGGGGCCTCGGCGGTGAGGCGGTGCACACCGAGGGGAAGGTCCAGGGGCAGGTCGGGCCCGTCGGGATTCCCTGGCGCGGTGAGGGTCTCCCCGTCCTCGGTGGTGACGGTGATCCGGGTGCCGGGCGGCAGGCCGCCGGGCGGGCCCTGGGGCTCCTCGCCCTGCCACCGGACCAGGGTGGGCGGCAGCAGCCGCTCCCGGCCGGCCCGTTCCGCCGCGCCGAGGGCCGCGGCGACCGCCTCCGGGGAGGAGGCGTCGACGTCAAGGGCGCGCAGGACGGCCACCACGGTGGCCTCGGGCACGGTGACCGTGACGCCCGCGGAGGGGGCGTACTCGGTGGCGACGCCGTGCAGGGCGGCGAGACGGGCCAGGGTCACGTCACACTCCGGGGGACTCCGAACCGCCCGCGGTGGCGCGGGCGGTGGGTTCGCTGGTGAGGGGGGCCGCCTCGATGAGCGGCGGTTCGCTGGTGAGGGGCGCGGTGTCGGCGAGGGGCGGTTCGCTGGTGAGCGGGGTGCCCTGCCGCGGGATCCCTATCCGTTTGCCGCGGGTGCCGCGGATGTGGTCGGTCTCGTGGTCGGTGGCGGTCACGGGGTCTCCGGGTTCGTCTCGACAGGCGCGGTGGGACGCGCTGGGGTCAGCAGGAGGAGCCCTACCCACCGCTCCCCGTTTTACCGGCGGAATTCGGCGAAACGGTGCCAGCTCGCCGAAAGGCCACCGGGCAATGCGGACAGTTCGACCACGCACATTGACACTCCGTCGGATCGGGTGGTGGGCTCGTATCCCGTAATCCACTTGTGACCCAAGGGGGCACAACCGTTCAAGGGTGAGAGGAGTCGCGCGTGCACCTCGGAGGCGGGACCGGACGTGCCGGACGCGGGAAGCGGACGGCGACGGCCGTGGCGGTCGCGGTGATCGGCGGGCTCCTCGGCGGTGTCGTACCGGGCGGCGCGTACGCGGCCCCGGGCGCCCCCTCCCCCGCCACCGCCCCCGACCAGCCCACCGCCGACCGGCCCGGCGCCGACGCGACGCCCGCCGTCTGGCCGCGGCCCCAGTCGCTGACCGCCGCCGGCGGCCCCGGCGTCACGCTCGGCACCGAGGTCACCCTCCTCGCGGCCCCGGGCGCCGATCCGTACGCGGTCGGCGCGCTGCGCGAGCTGCTGCGGGCGGCCGGGGTGCGGACCGTGCACGAGGCGCTGCCCGGGCGCGGCCCGGTGATCCGGATGGGCGGCGCTCCCGAGACGCAGGCGGCGCTGCGGGCCCTGAAGGCACCCGAGCGGGCCGATCTGCCCGCCGGCGGCTACCGGCTCGCGACCGGCCGCCTCCAGGGCCGGGACACGGTCGCGCTCGACGGCGTCGGCGGCGACGGCCTCTTCCACGCCGTGCAGACGCTCCGTCAGCTCGCGGGCACGCGTGGGGCCCTCCCGGCCGTCGTCGTGCGCGACTGGCCCTCCACCGCCGTCCGCGGCCTCACCGAGGGCTTCTACGGGCGCCCCTGGTCGCCCGCCGAACGGCTCGCCCAGATCGACTTCATGGGCCGCACCAAGCAGAACCGCTACCTCTACGCCCCCGGTGACGACCCGTACCGCCGGGCGCTGTGGCGCGAGCCCTACCCGGCCGCCGAGCGGGCCGCCTTCCGGGAGCTGGCCGCGCGGGCCGAGGCCAACCACGTCACGCTCGCCTGGGCCGTGGCGCCCGCGCAGGCCATGTGCCTGTCCTCGGACGCGGACGTGGCCGCGCTGAACGACAAGATCGACGCGATGTGGGCGCTCGGGGTGCGCGCCTTCCAGCTGCAGTTCCAGGACGTCAGCTACAGCGAATGGGCCTGCGACGACGACGCCGACGCCTTCGGCAGCGGCCCCGGCGCCGCCGCCCGCGCGCACGCGCACGTCGCGAACGCGGTCGCCGCGCACCTGAGGGTGACGTACCCGGGCGTCGCGGCGCCGCTGTCGCTGGTGCCGACCGAGTACTACCAGGACGGTGCCACCGACTACCGCACGGCGCTCGCCGGCGCGCTCGACCCGCGCGTGGAGGTGGCGTGGACGGGCGTCGGCGTGGTGCCGCGCACCATCACCGGCGGCGAACTGGCCGGGGCGAGGGGCGCGCTGCGCCACCCGCTGGTCACCATGGACAACTACCCGGTCAACGACTACGCCCAGGACCGGCTCTTCCTCGGCCCCACGACCGGCCGCGAGCCGGCCGCGGCCGTCGGCTCCGCCGCCTTCCTCGCCACTGCCATGGAGCAGGCCGCGGCCTCCCGCGTGGCCCTGTTCACCACCGCCGACTTCGCCTGGAACCCCAAGGGCTACCGGCCCGACGCGTCCTGGCGCGCCGCCGTCGACGAGCTGGCCGGCCCCGACCCGGCCGCGCGTGAGGCGCTGCGGGCCCTCGCCGGGAACGGCGCGAGCTCGATCCTGGCCCCGAACAGCGAGTCGGACTATCTGAAGCCGCTGACGGCTGCCTTCTGGGCGGCTCGCACGAGCCCCGACCGGGCCGTACGGGAGAAGGCGGCACGCGAGCTGCGGGCCGCGTTCACCGTGATGCGCCAGGCGCCCGCGCGCCTCAAGGGAACGGCGGACGGCGCGCTCGCCACCGAGGCCCGGCCGTGGCTCGACCGGCTCGCCCGGTACGGCGCGGCGGGCGAGGCGGCCGTCGACATGCTGCTCGCCCAGGCGCGCGGCGACGGCGCCGGGGCGTGGCGGGCCCAGCTGGAGCTGGAGCGGCGGCGCGCCGAGCTGCGCCCGGGGCAGCCGGGCAGTCAGGTGACGGTCGGCAAGGGTGTCCTGGACGGCTTCCTCGCCCGCGCGGCGGCCGAGTCGGCGGCCTGGACCGGCGCGGACCGGGAGCGCCGCCCCGATGTGAAGCCGGAGGTGGCCGCGCCGGACGGCTCGTACACCGTCCGGCTCGACCGCTCGCGGCCGCTGACGGCCCTGACGGTGATGACCGAGCCGGGTGCCACGGCGGGCGGCGGGCCGGTGGGCTTCCTGGAGGCGTACGTGCCGGGCGAGGGCTGGCGCCGGATCGGCCCGCTCACCGCCTCGGGCTGGACCCAGGCCGATCTGAAGGGCCTGCGGGCGGACGCGCTGCGCGTGGTGTGGGACGGCGCGCCCGGGCGGGTGCGCTCGCTTGTGCCGTGGTTCGCCGACGAGCCGCGCGCCGGCCTGGAACTGGCCCGCACCGAGACGGACGCCGAGATCGGCGGCCCGGCGCAGCGGGTGGACGTGACGCTGGTGGGGCGCAGCGCCGGCGAGGTGCGCGGGGCGCTCGCGGCCCGGCCGCCGAAGGGCATCACGGTGCGGCTGCCGAAGGAGGTCGCCACGCAGGTCGCGGTGCCGCGCGGGTCGAGGGCGACCGTGCCGCTGGAGGTGTCGGTCGCGGCGGACGTGCCGGCCGGTTCGTACGCCGTGCCCGTGTCGTTCGAGGGCGAGGAGCGGGTCCTGACCGTGCGGGCCTTCCCGCGCACGGGCGGCCCGGACCTGGCCCGTACGGCCACGGCCTCGTCGTCCGGCGACGAGACGCCCGACTTCCCCGCCGCGTACGCCCTGGACGGCGACCCGGCGACCCGCTGGTCCTCGCCCCTGGAGGACGGCGCCTGGTGGCAGATGGAGCTGGCGGAGCCGGCCCGGGTCGGGCGTGTGGTGCTGCGCTGGCAGGACGCCTTCGCCGCCCGCTACCGCGTCCAGGTCTCGTCGGACGGACGCGTCTGGCGCACGGCGGCGACGGTCCGCGACGGCCGGGGCGGGGTGGAGTCGGTCCGGATGGACGCGCCGGGCACGCGCTTCCTGCGGGTGCAGGGGGACGCGCGCGGCTCGGAGTACGGCTACTCGCTGTGGTCCGTGGAGGCGTACGCGGTGGAGGAGGCTCCGCCGGTGACGGCGCGGCCGACGCCGGGGCAGACGGCCGGGCCGACGCCTGGGCAGACGGCGGAGGAGCCGGGCACGGAGCCCGACCCCTCGTGAACGTCGACGGCCCGGCTCAACCCGTCGTCACGGCCCCCTGGGGAGCTTTCCCCTGAGGAACTGTGGCGACCGAGTCGATCCGGGCCAGGACGTCGTCCGCGCCGTACGGCTGGAGGTAGGGCAGCCAGCGCGGGTCGCGATGGCCGGTGCCGATGATCCGCCAGGCCAGTCCGGTCGGCGGGGCGGGTTGGTGATGGAGCCGCCAGCCCAGCTCGCGCAGGTGCCGGTCGGCCTTGACGTGGTTGCAGCGGCGGCAGGCCGCCACCACGTTGTCCCAGGCGTGCGTCCCCCCGCGGCTGCGTGGAACGACGTGGTCGACGCTGGTTGCGACGCCACCGCAGTACACGCAGCGCCCGCCGTCGCGGGCGAACAGGGCTCTGCGGGTCAAGGGAACGGGCCCCCGGTAGGGGACCCGCACGAACCGTTTCAGCCGCACCACACTGGGCGCGGCGACGACACGGCTCTCGCTGTGCAGGAAGGCGCCGGACTCCTCCAGGCAGAGGGCCTTGTTCTCGAGGACGAGGACGAGCGCGCGGCGGAGCGGTACGACGCCGAGTGGCTCGTACGACGCGTTGAGGACCAGGACATGCGGCACGGATGCCTCCTATGACGCCGGCGGCGCGTGGCTCGCGCCGGGACGAAACTGCAACCAGTCTCTCCTCATGCCGGGCCGGTGCGCCACCACGTGGGAGTAATGCCCCTGAGGTGTTCTCGACCACATCGGCGCGCTTTCGGGAGTCTTCCCCGGCCGTGGCCCGTCTTCCCCATTGCACATGTGCGCCACGGCGCCGGGGGCACCGCGCGTCCCCCGCTAGTGTGGATGGATTGCGAACGCCTGCCTGGAGGTCCCCCCGTGCCCGCCGTGTCCTGGTCCGCCGCCCTGCTGGCCGCCGACGATCCGACGCAAGTACCGGTGACCCTCGACGAGGCGGCCGAGCGGGCGACGGACGCCGCGGGCTGGGTCGAGCAGAACTGGTCCACCTGGCTGAACACCGGCCTGAAGATCGTCCTCATCCTGGTCGTGGCGTTCACCCTGCGGATGCTGGTCCGCAAGGCGCTCACCAAGCTGATAGACCGCATGAACCGGTCGGCCCAGGCGGTCGAGGGCACGGCCCTCGGCGGTCTCCTCGTGAACGCGGAGCGCCGCCGCCAGCGCTCGGAGGCGATCGGTTCCGTCCTGCGGTCCGTCGCCTCCTTCCTCATCCTCGGCACGGCCGGCCTGATGGTCCTCGGCGCCTTCAAGATCGACCTGGCGCCGCTCCTCGCCTCGGCCGGTGTCGCCGGTGTCGCCATCGGTTTCGGCGCCCGCAACCTGGTCACGGACTTCCTCTCTGGCGTCTTCATGATCCTGGAGGACCAGTACGGCGTCGGCGACTCCATCGACGCGGGCGTCGCCTCCGGCGAGGTCGTCGAGGTCGGGCTCCGGGTCACGAAGCTGCGCGGCGTCGACGGCGAGATCTGGTACGTCCGCAACGGCGAGATCAAGCGCATCGGCAACCTGAGCCAGGGCTGGGCCACGGCCGGCGTCGACATCACCGTCCGCCCGAACGAGGACCTGGACGAGGTGCGTGCGGTGATCGCCGAGGCCGCCGACCTCATGTCCAAGGACGAGCCCTGGAACGAGCGCCTGTGGGGCCCGATCGAGGTCCTCGGCCTGACGGAGGTCCTCCTCGACTCCATGACGGTCCGCGTCTCCGCGAAGACCATGCCCGGCAAGAAGCTCGGCGTCGAACGCGAACTGCGCTGGCGCATCAAGCGCGCCCTCGACGAGGCGGGCATCCGCATCGTCGGCGGCCTCCCGCCCCAGGCGACCGAACCCACCCCGCCGAAGGCCGACCCCACGGCCGCGATGTCGGCCCCGTCCGTCTTCGCCTCCCCGTCCTCGCCGCAGTCGGCGGCGGCGACGCCCCTGCCGAAGCCGGACCTGGGGAAGTAGCCGCCGCACTCGTACGACGAAGGGGCGCCCCGCCGATGACGGCGGGGCGCCCCTTCTCCGTGCCGGGTCGACCGGAGTGGTGCGCGCTCCTGAACGGGGTATTGACGACCCGCTGACGTCCGCCTTACCTTCCTCCCAACCCAATAGGAAACTTTCCTAACAGTGCAGTCCGCGCAGGCAGGCAGGTGCAGCGTCATGGCCGGTACTCCCCCCGGAACCCCGGGCACCCCCGGCACCCCCCGTGTCCTGCGGGCCATGAACGACCGGGCCGCGCTTGAGCTGCTGCTCGCGCACGGGCCGCTCTCCCGCACCCGGATCGGGAAGCTGACCGGGCTGTCCAAGCCCACCGCCTCCCAGCTCCTCGCGCGGCTCGAAGCCGCCGGGCTCGTCGTCGTCACCGGGACCACCGAAGGGCGGCCGGGGCCCAACGCCCAGCTCTACGGGGTGAATCCAGGGGCCGCGTACGCCGCCGGGATGGATGTGACGCCGGAGCGGATCCATGCCGCCGTCGCCGATGTCACCGGTGAGGTCGTCGGGGAGTTCCGGGTCGCGACGCCCGGGCGGGCGGCGGCCGAGGGTGGCGTCGTGCGGCAGGTGGTGGAGGCGCTCGACGGGGCCGTCAAGGAGGCCGGGCTCGGGCTCGGGGACGTACACCGGCTGGTGATCGGGACGCCCGGCGCGTTCGATCCGGCGACCGGGCGGCTGCGCTACGCCTCGCACCTGCCGGGCTGGCACTCGCCCACGCTGCTCGACGAGCTGGCGGTCGCGCTGCCGATGCCCTTCGAGTACGAGAACGACGTCAACCTGGTCGCCATCGCGGAGCAGCGGCTCGGCGCGGCGCGCGACCACGAGAACTTCGTGCTGCTGTGGAACGAGACCGGACTCGGCGCGGCCCTGGTCCTCGGCGGCCGGCTGCACCGCGGGTTCACCGGCGGCGCCGGTGAGGTCGGCTTCCTGCCGGTGCCCGGGACGCCGCTCGTGCGGCACGTGGCGAAGGCGAACTCCGGCGGCTTCCAGGAGCTGGCGGGCGTGCAGGCCATCCCGCGGATCGCCAGGGCGTGCGGGATCGAGACGCGCGAGCAGCCGTACGTGGAGACCGCGGCCGGGCTGCTCGCGCACGCCGCCGCGCACCACGCCGGCGACGAGCGTCACGCCCGCCTCCTCGACGTCTACGCCGAGCGCCTCGCCACCGGACTCGCCGCGCTCGTCGCCGTACTCGACCCGGAGCTGATCGTGCTGTCCGGCGCGGCGGTCAGCCCCGGCGGAGAGCCGCTGCGCGCCCGCGTCCAGGCCCAGCTCGCCGAACTCGCGGCGGCTCGGCCGCGGCTCGTCCTCGCCGCCGTCGAGCGGCACCCCGTGCTGCGCGGGGCCCTCGAATCCGCCCTCGCCGCCACCCGCGACGAGGTCTTCGACACCTCTCGATAAGCCAGACGCCCCTCGCCCCCCCCGCCCGTCCAGGGAGAACTCGCCATGCCCGCACGCCCCCGTCCCCGCCGGCTCGCCGCCGCGCTCGCCGCCACCTCCTCCATAGCCCTGTTCGCCTCCGCCTGTACGGGCTCCGCGGACAACGCCGCCACCGACGACCCCAACGCCCAGGTGACGATCACCTTCTGGCACGGCTGGTCGGCGCCGTCCGAGGTGAAGGCGATCAACGACAACATCAAGCGCTTCGAGGCGGCGCACCCGAACATCAAGGTCGACGTCGTCGGCGACATCAACGACGACAAGCTCAACCAGGCACTGCGCACGGGCGGTTCGAAGGGCCCGGACGTGGTGTCGTCGTTCACCACGTCCAACGTCGGCAAGTTCTGCTCCTCGGGCGCCTTCGCCGACCTGAAGCCGTTCATCGAGAAGTCCGGACTGGACCTCGGGAAGACGATCCCGAAGACGCTCCTCGACTACACCCAGTTCGAGGGCAGGCGCTGCGCGATGCCGCTGCTGACGGACGCGTACGGGCTCTACTACAACAAGACCGCCTTCAAGGCCGCCGGTCTCGACCCCGAGAAGCCCCCGAAGACCTGGTCCGAGCTGCTCGCCGACGCGAAGAGGCTCACCAAGCCCAAGGGCGACGGCTTCGAGCAGCTCGGCTTCATGCCGAACTACCACGGCTACGAGACCACCACCGAGCACTACCTGGGCAGTTGGGGCCCCGCCTACTTCGACGCGAACGGGAAGTCGACGGTCGGCACGGACCCCGGCATCGCCGCGATGATGACCACGCAGAAGAAGATGGTCGACGAGCTCGGCGGCTACGAGAAGCTGGAACGGTTCCGGACGTCCTTCGGCGACGAGTGGGGCGCCAAGCACCCCTTCCAGACCGGTCAGGTCGCCATGCAGCTCGACGGCGAGTGGCGGCTCGGCATGGCGACCGACGCCAAGGTGCCGTTCGACATCGGCGTCGCGCCGATGCCCGTGCCGGACGGCCAGGAGGCCGACTACGGCAAGGGCTACCTGTCCGGCACGATCATGGGCATCGCGCCGCACAGCAGGAAGCAGAACGCGGCCTGGGAACTGGTCAGGTTCATGACCACGGACACCGACGCCGTCGTCGCCTTCGCCAACGGCATCCGCAACGTGCCGTCGACCTTCGACGCGCTGAAGTCGCCGAACCTGAAGTTCGACCCGCGCTTCAAGACCTTCCTCGACATCGCCGCGCACCCGAAGTCCAACACCGCGGCCGGCGCGGTCAACGGCGCGACCTACCTCAACACCATCCAGGACTTCGCCCTGCAGTACGAGAAGGGCGAGGCGACCGACCTCCAGGACGGCCTGAGGAAGACCGCCGCGCAGATCGACACCGACATCGCCAAGGCGAAGTAGCACGATGGCAGGCACGATCACTCTCCGCTCGAAGCGCCGGCGCGCGGCGCTTCGTACGGCGGCGTTCCTGTCGCCGTGGCTGGTCGGGTTCGGCGTCTTCTTCGCGTACCCGCTGGTCTCGACCGTCTACTTCTCCTTCACGGACTACGACGGCTTCGCCGCCCCGTCCTTCAACGGCCTGGCCAACTGGACGTACGTCTTCCGGGACTACCCGCTGTTCTGGCCGGCGCTGCGCAACACCCTGTGGCTCGTCGTGATCATGACCGTCTGCCGGGTCGTCTTCGGACTCGGCGTCGGCCTGCTCGTCACGAGGATCAAGACGGGCGCGGGACTCTTCCGGACCCTCTTCTACCTGCCGTACCTGGCCCCGCCGGTCGCGGCGACGCTCGCCTTCGTCTTCCTGCTCAACCCCGGCACCGGACCGGTGAACTCGCTGCTCGAAGCGGTCGGCATCCCGGGCCCGGCGTGGTTCAACGACGCCGCCTGGTCCAAGCCCGCGCTGACGATGCTCGCGGTGTGGGGCGTCGGCGACCTCATGGTCATCTTCATGGCCGCGCTGCTCGACGTACCGAAGGAGCAGTACGAGGCGGCCGAGCTGGACGGCGCCTCGGCGTTCCAGCGGTTCCGGTATGTGACGCTGCCGAACATCTCGCCCATCGTGATGTTCGCCGTGGTCACCGGGGTCATCCAGGCGATGCAGTACTACACACAGCCGCTCGTCGCCGGGAAGGTCGCCTCGGGCGTCATCGGCGGCTCCGGGCAGTCCTTCGAGCCCGGCTACCCGGACAAGTCCACGCTCACCCTGCCGCAGCTCGTCTACAACCTCGGCTTCCAGCGCTTCGACTACGGCGCGGCCTGCGCCACCGCCCTCATCCTCTTCGCCCTGGCCATGGCCTTCACCCTGCTGCTCATGCGCCGCCGCGGCGGTCTCATCCAGGCAGGTGACTGAACAGCCATGAGCCGACTCCTCGACGCCGCCGAAGTCGCCCCGGAGGCGGAAATGCGGAAGGCCGGGGCCTCCCCCGCCGCGCGCACCGCCCGCCGCAAGGCGCTGCTCCACTGGATCGCGGTGCACGCGCTCGGCATCGCCGCCGCGCTCTTCTTCGTCCTCCCCTTCGTCTTCGTCCTCCTCACCTCGCTGATGAGCGACCAGCAGGCGCTCACCCGCGACCTGACCCCGGACACCTGGCAGTGGGACAACTACGTCCGCGTCCTCGACACGCCGGGCTTCCTCACCTGGTGGCGCAACACCCTGCTCTACGCGGGCCTCGGCACCGTCCTCACCGTGGTGTCGTCCGTCCCGGTGGCGTACGCGCTCGCCAAGTTCCGCTTCCGCGGCAGCCGGCTCGCGCTGATGCTCGTGATCGCGACGATGATGCTTCCGCCGCAGGTCGTGGTCATCCCGATGTACCTGTTCTGGGCCAAGCAGCTGGACCTGTCCGGCACGCTGTGGCCGCTGATCATCCCGATGGCCTTCGGCGACGCGTTCTCCGTTTTCCTGCTGCGCCAGTTCCTGCTGACCATCCCGGACGAGTACCTCGACGCGGCCCGGGTCGACGGCTGCGGCGAACTGCGCACCCTGCTCCGGGTCGTGCTGCCGATGGCGAAGCCGGGAATCGCGGCGATCGCGCTCTTCCAGTTCTTCGCCGCGTGGAACGACTACTTCGGGCCGCAGATCTACGCCTCCGAGAACCCGGCCGCGTGGACGCTGAGCTACGGCCTGGAGTCCTTCAAGGGCGCGCACCACACCGACTGGAATCTGACCATGGCCGCGACCGTCCTGGTCATGGCCCCCGTGATCCTCGTGTTCTTCTTCGCGCAGAAGGCGTTCGTCGAGGGTGTCACGCTGACCGGAGTGAAGGGCTGACTGATGAAACTGGCTGTCGTGGGGGGCGGCTCCACCTACACCCCCGAACTGATCGACGGATTCGCGCGGTTGCGCGACACCCTGCCCGTCACCGAACTCGTCCTCGTCGACCCGGCCGCCGAGCGGCTCGACCTGGTCGGCGGCCTGGCCCGGCGGATCTTCGCCAGGCTCGGCCACGAGGGAAGGATCGTCACCACCTCGGACCTGGACGCGGGCGTCGACGGCGCCGACGCCGTCCTGCTCCAGCTGCGGGTCGGCGGGCAGGCCGCCCGCGAGCAGGACGAGACCTGGCCGCTGGAGTGCGGCTGCGTCGGACAGGAGACGACCGGCGCGGGCGGCCTCGCGAAGGCGCTGCGCACGGTGCCGGTGGTGCTCGACATCGCCGAGCGGGTCCGCCGCACCAACCCGGACGCCTGGATCATCGACTTCACCAACCCGGTCGGCATCGTCACGCGGGCGCTGCTCCGGGCCGGCCACAAGGCCGTCGGCCTGTGCAACGTGGCCATCGGCTTCCAGCGCAAGTTCGCGGCGCTGCTCGACGTGGCCCCGGCGGAGGTGCACCTCGACCACGTCGGGCTCAACCACCTGACCTGGGAGACCGGCGTACGGCTCGGGGGCCCCGAGGGCGAGGACGTGCTGCCGCGGCTGCTCGCCGAGCACGGCGCCGCAGTCGCCGACGACCTGCGGCTGCCGCGCGCGGTCCTCGACCGGCTCGGCGTCGTCCCCTCGTACTACCTGCGCTACTTCTACGCGCACGACGCCGTCGTCGACGAGCTGCGCACCAAGCCGTCGCGGGCCGCGGAGGTCGCGGCGATGGAGCGGCGGCTCCTGGAGATGTACGGGGACCCGGCGCTCGACGAGAAGCCGGCGCTGCTGGCGAAGCGGGGCGGGGCCTTCTACTCGGAGGCGGCGGTGGATCTCGCGGCTGCTCTGCTGAGCGGGGCGGCCGGGACCGGTGCCGGGGGCAGGACCGGTGCCGGGGGCGGCTCGCCGTACCAGGTGGTGAACACGTACAACAACGGAACGCTGCCGTTCCTGCCGGACGACGCCGTGATCGAGGTGCAGGCCGCGGTCGGGCCGAAGGGCGCGGTGCCGCTGCCGGTGCCGGAGCTGGATCCGATGTACGCGGGCCTGATCGCGCACGTCACCGCCTACGAGGACCTGGCCCTGGACGCGGCGCTGCGCGGCGGCCGGGACCGGGTGTTCCGGGCGCTGCTCGCCCATCCGCTGGTGGGGCAGTTCGAGCAGGCGGACGGTCTCACCGACCGGCTGATCGCGCACAACCGGGAGCACCTGGCGTGGGCGTGAACCTCAACGGGCTGCTCCTCGCCGTCGACGCGGGGAACAGCAAGACCGACGTCGCGGTCCTCGCCCCGGACGGCACGGTCCTGGGCGAGGCGCGCGGCGGCGGCTTCCAGCCCCCGGTGGTGGGGGTGGAGGCGGCGGTCGACACGGTCGCGGAGATCGTGGGGCGGGCGTGGGAGGCGGCCGGGGGCGGCGGCTTCCCGCCCGCGTTCTCGCACGTGGCGGCCTGTCTCGCCAACGCCGATCTGGCGGTGGAGGAGCAGGAGCTGGAGCGCGCCCTGTACGCGCGGCAGTGGAGCCGCTCGATCCGGGTCCGCAACGACACCTTCGCCATACTGCGCGCCGGTGTCGACGAGCCGCGCGGGGTGGCCGTGGTGTGCGGCGCGGGCATCAACTGCGTCGGGATGACCCCGGACGGGCGCACCGCCCGCTTCCCCGCCATCGGCAAGATCTCCGGCGACTGGGGCGGTGGCGGCGGGCTGGCGGAGGAGGCGCTGTGGTTCGCGGCCCGCGCCGAGGACGGGCGCGGCGAGCCGACGGCGCTCGCGCGGGCGCTGCCGGAGCACTTCGGGCTGCCGACGATGTACGCGCTGATCGAGGCGCTGCACCTGGGGCGCATCCCGGTCGAGCGCAAGCACGAGCTGACGCCGGTCCTCTTCCGTACGAGCGCCGGGGGCGACCCGATCGCCCAGTCCCTCGTGGACCGGCTGGCGGAGGAGGTCGTGGCACTCGCCTCGGTCGCCCTCGCGCGGCTCGGCCTGCTCGACGAGGAGGCGCCGGTGCTACTGGGCGGCAGCGTGCTCGCGGCCCGGCACCCGCGCCTGGACGCGCGGATCGCCGAACTGCTCGCCGCGAGGGCCCCGAAGGCGGTCATCGGTGTGGTGGCCGCGCCGCCGGTGCTCGGCGCCGGCCTGCTCGCGCTCGACGCGGCGGGCGCGGACGCGGAGGCGGCGGGGCGGCTGCGGGGGTACTACGGGGCCTGACGTGAGGCTTCGGCCGGGGAGGTCGCCGCAGCCCGCCGGGCAGCGGCGACCTCCCCTTCTGTCGTACGCACGTTCACTCCATCGGGCGACGTTCGAGAAGGAACCGATCCCCGCCGGGAGACGTATTCAAAGTGACAGATGTTCGAAAGGGGGATCGCTCGCGGAGGCGTCCGAGGTGTGGGGCACCATAGGCACCAGCAGCGACAAGATCGAGACAATCCCGGTGTGTGGCCGGGATACTGCGGCCATACTGCTGGCCGGGTAGTACGTCCGCCACTCCACCGGCAGGACGGGATCGACGTCTGAGACCGAGGGGGAGGTCACGTGACACACCCGCCGAACGCGCCCGCCGCCTCGGCGGCGCAGGGCGCCGGAAGCGCGCCCGCGCGGCCGGGTCCCGGCGTGCCCGCGCAGCCGGGACGGCAGCCGGGGCAGGGGCAGGCGCCCGCGGTGGCGCCGCCGGCGGCGCCCGGGGTCTGGGCGCAGGGCCGCGAGGTGCTGCGCCGGGCGGCCACGACGGAGCCGGGCCGACTGCGGATCCTCGGTGCCGTACTCGCCCTGCTGGTCGTGGCTTTCGGGGCGGTGACGGCCTTCGAGGTCGCCGACCGGTCCTCCTACGCGGACGACGTGGTGGGCCGCAGCCAGCCGCTGAGCGCCGACGCCGCCGACATCTACCGCTCGCTCGCCGACGCCGACGCCACCGCCGCGAGCGGCTTCCTGGCCGGCCCGCAGGAGTCCGCGCAGATCCGCCAGAGATACGCGGACGACGTCACCACCGCCTCCCGGCTGCTCGTCAAGGCCGCCGCCGCCACCGACTCCGCCGGCGACTCCGCGAGCGAGATCGCCACGCTCAACGAGCACCTGCCGCGCTACACGGGCCTGATCGAGCGCGCCCGCGCCGCCAACCGGCAGGGCCTGCCGCTCGGCGGCGCCTATCTGCGGTACGCCAACCAGACGATGAGCCGGGACCTGCTGCCCGCCGCCGAGCGGCTGTACGCGGCGGAGACCGCGCGGCTGCACGAGGACGACGACGAGGCGCGCGCCTGGCCGTTCCTCTCGCTCGCGCTCGGACTGCTCGCCCTGGCCGCCCTGGTCTGGGCCCAGCTGCGCAACTTCCGCATGACGAACCGGGTGTTCAACCAGGGCATGCTCGCGGCGACCGCCGCCTGCGTCGTCGCCCTGCTGTGGCTCGTCACCGGCCACGGCCTGGCCCGCGCGGGCCTCGACGACGCCCGCGCGCACGGCCAGGAGTCCCTCCAGGTGCTCAACGAGGCCCGGATCAGCTCCCTGAAGGCCCGCGCCAACGAGAACCTGACCGTGGTCGCCCGTGGCGCCGTCCTCACCGACGACGGCAAGCACGACAAGTACGAGGCCGACTACAGCAGCAGCATCGCCACCCTCTCGACCGCCCTCAAGACGGCCGGCCGGCTCGCCGACGACGACGCCGGGCGCGGCCCGCTCACCGAGGCCACCGCCCGCGCCGAGGAGTGGCGGGGGCGGCACCGGCAGGCCCGCGAGCTGGACGACGCCGGTGACTTCACCGGCGCCATGAACCGGATCATCGGCACGACCGAGTCCACCGGTCAGTCCTTCGACCAGGTCGACGCGGCCCTCGGCCGCGCCCTGTCCCACGAGCAGGACGAGTTCACCCGCGCCGCCGACGGCGGCCGGAACGCACTGACCGGGCTGCCGCTGGGCGCGGCCGTGCTCGGCGTGCTCGCCGCGGCCTGCGCCGTCCTCGGCGTCAACCGCAGACTGTCGGAGTACCGGTGAGAGGGGGCGACATGCCGGACGGTGTCGAGCGGACGACCGGAGCGGGCCGGGTACCGGACGGCACGGCCGCGCCCATGCCCCGGCCCCGCCGGGTGGCCGGGCGGGCCGCGGGCGAGGACTCGGCGACCGGTCCGGACGAGCTGGTCGTCCAGGCGGCGTACGCCTCCGCCGCACCCGCGCGCCGCCGCCTCGGACGGCTGCGCGGCTGGGGTGGCGTCGCCGCCATGGGCGTGGCCTGCGCGCTCACCGCCTCCCTCGCGCTGCTCGCGCTGCCGCACACCGCGGACCGGCCCGGGACCCCGGTCGGCGCGCCCGGCGTGGGCAACGGGGTGGGCAACGGGCTGCAGGTCACCGCGAAGAACGGCGAGAGCGCCGAGAGCGCGGAGACCTGCAAGGACCCGGAGGCGTCGCTGACGCCGTCGGGCGCCGACGGGCCCACCGTCGAGAAGATCAAGCGGCGCGGCAAACTCGTCGTCGGCGTCGACCAGTCCAGCTACAACTGGGGCTTCCGCACGCCGCCGACGGTGACCCGGCAGCCCGACGGGTCGGTGAAGGAGACGCCCGGCGAGCTGCAGGGCTTCGACATCGACCTGGCGAAGGCGATCGCGAAGGACATCCTCGGCGACGAGAACGCCGTCATCTTCCGCACCATCCCGACCAACCAGCGCATCGCCGCCCTGGAGGGCGACAAGGTCGACCTCGTGGTGCGCACGATGACCATCAACTGCAAGCGGATCCAGCAGGTCGCCTTCTCCACCGCCTACTTCCAGGCCGGCCAGCAGGTCCTCGCCCCCAGGTCGTCCCCGATCACCGGCTACGACTCCTCCCTCAGCGGCAAGCGGATCTGCACCGCCGAGGGCTCGACGGCCTACGAGGCCCTGCAGGAGAAGTCGTTCGGCGCGGTCTTCAAGGACGTCGGCGACGACACCAAGGACGACCCGGACCTGCTGACCGTGCCCAACCAGCTGGACTGCCTGGCCCGGCTGCAGATGGGCGAGGTCGACGCCGTCGTCACGGACAACGCGCTCGCGGCCGGACAGGCCGCGCAGGACCCGGCCGTCGAGCTCAAGGGCCGGCCCTTCACCACCGAGTACTACGGAGTGGCCGCCAAGCTCGGCAACGACGACCTGGTCCGCCGGGTGAACCAGGTGCTCGTGCAGTACCGGCAGGGCCCCTGGCAGAAGGCGTACGACACCTGGCTGAAGGCGGACCTGCCCGGGATATCCGGGCCGCCGGCCCCCAAGTACAAGTAGAACGAGAGGTGATCGATGGGCGTCGCGGGACCCCCCGGGCCGGTAATGGACCGGGACGAGGTGGACCGTGCGCTGGCGCGGCTCGGCGCGGAGCACAAGGCGGTCGAGGACTCGCTCCTCGCGCTGCAGGACCACGCGGGCCGCAGGCTGCTCGAAGGTGCCGAGCTGACCGGGACGACCCGGGTCCGCTGGGCTGCCACCGAGCGGACGATCACCCTGCTGTGGGCGTACTTCGACGCGTACACCGCCGCCCTGTACGGCGCCCGTGAGGTGCGGGCCCGGCGCCGCTGGCCGGGCCGCGAGGAGCTGGTGGAGCTGACCGACCGGCTGCGCGGCGCGAGCGTGCACGTGCCGGGCGGGGCGCGGGAGCAGGCGGCGCTGACCGAGTCGTTCAGCCTGGACGCCCTGGTCCGGCGGATGAACGAGCTGTACGCGCAGTCGCTGGACGTCGTCGTCACCGCGGACGCGGTGTGGTCGGCGCTGCCCGCCCGGATCGACCTGCTCGCCGCCGAGCTGGGCCGCACCCGGTCGCTCGCCCACTCGGTGGGGGTGCGGCCCGGTGAGCACCCGGCCGGCGACGAGCTGGAGGAGATCACGGCCGAGCTCTCGGCGCTGCGGGAACAGGTCGTGTCGGACCCGCTGGCGTTCTGGCGGCCGGCCGAGGGCAGTTCGGCGCCCGGCGGCGGCCGACCCGACACCGCGCGGTACGACACGGCGGCCCGCGCCCTGGAGGACATCCGGCGGGAGATCGAGGCGGTGCTGCGGGTCCGCCAGGACTCGGAGGACCGGCTGCTGCGGCTGCGCGACGTCCTGTCCCGCGCGGACCGCACCCTCGCCGAGGCCCGCGCGGCCCGCGGCGAGGTGCTCGCGAAGATCGCCGCCTCCGAGGTGCCGGCGGTCAGCGGACCGCCGACCGCGCTGCAGGAGCGGCTCGCGACGGCCGCCGAGCACCGCCGGCACGCCCGGTGGCACCGGCTGTCGCCGCTGCTTGACGCCCTGGAGCGGGAGGCGGAGGACGAGCTGATGCGCGCCCGCGAGTCGCTGACCGCGGTGACCGCGCCGCTCGCGGTGCGCGCCGAGCTGCGCGGCCGGCTCGACGCGTACAAGGCGAAGGTGGCGCGGCTCGGCGGCGCGGAGGACCCTTTCCTCATCGAGCGGTACGACACGGCCCGGCGGATGCTGTGGAGCGCGCCCTGCGATCTGCGGGCGGCCGAGCAGGCGGTGCTGCGTTACCAGCAGGCGGCGGCCGAGACGCTGTCCGGGCCGCGGGACACACGGGGGGATCGATCATGAGCGGGGAGTCCGGAGTGAGCAGTTGTCAGCGTCCGACGTGCGAGGGCTCGTACGAGGACATGGGCGGCGGCGAGCTGTACTGCGACACGTGCGGGCTCGCCCCGGTCGTCGCGCCGGGCGGGCTGCTCGCGGCCAACCCGACCGGTATGGCCGTGCCGGGCCGGGAGTCGTCGAAGGGGTCGAGCAGCAACTCGGTGCGCAGCAGTTCGCGCGCCTCGTCCCGGACGTCCTCGCGGTCCTCGGCGTCCCGGCGTTCGGTGTCCGGGCGGCTGTCGCGCTCGCTGTCGGGGCACGGCTCGGCGCGCTCGGTCTCGGTGCGCAGCTCGGGTTCGAGCGGTTCGCAGTCGGGGCGCGGCCGGCTGGGCGCGGGTCTGGTGACGGTGCCCGAGGTGCCGCGTCCGGATCCGCGGGCGGCGGTGATGGCGAACCCCGAGGTGCCCGAGAGGAAGCGATTCTGCTCGCGTTCCGACTGCGGCGCCCCGGTGGGCCGTTCGCGCGGTGACCGGCCGGGCCGTACGGAGGGTTTCTGCACCAAGTGCGGCCACCCGTACTCCTTCGTGCCGAAGCTGCGGGCCGGGGACGTGGTGCACGGGCAGTACGAGGTGGTGGGCTGTCTCGCGCACGGCGGCCTCGGCTGGGTCTACCTCGCCGTCGACCGGGCGGTCTCGGACCGCTGGGTCGTCCTCAAGGGCCTGCTCGACACCGGTGACCAGGACGCCATGGCGGCCGCGATATCGGAGCGCCGCTTCCTCGCGGAGATCGAGCACTCCAACATCGTCCGCATCTACAACTTCGTCGAGCACCTGGACCCGCGCACCGGCTCCCTGGACGGCTACATCGTCATGGAGTACGTGGGCGGCAAGTCGCTCAAGGAGATCGCCAACGACCGCCGCACGCCCGACGGCCGGCGCGATCCGCTGCCGGTCGAGCAGGCGTGCGCGTACGGCATCGAGGCCCTGGAGGCGCTCGGCCATCTGCACAGCCGCAACCTGCTCTACTGCGACTTCAAGGTCGACAACGCGATCCAGACCGAGGACCAGCTGAAGCTCATCGACATGGGCGCGGTCCGGCGGATGGACGACGACGAGTCGGCGATCTACGGCACGGTCGGCTACCAGGCGCCGGAGGTCGCCGAGGTCGGCCCGTCGGTGGCCAGCGACCTCTACACGGTGGCGCGCACGCTCGCCGTGCTGACCTTCGACTTCCAGGGCTACACCAACGTCTACGTCGACTCGCTGCCGGAGCCCGACGGCATCGAGGTCCTGCGCACGTACGAGTCGTTCTACCGCTTCCTGGTGCGGGCCACCGACCCGGACCCGGCGCGCCGCTTCTCCTCCGCGCAGGAGATGGCCGAGCAGCTGACGGGTGTGCTGCGGGAGGTCGTGGCGCTGCAGTCGGGGCGGCCGCGGCCGGCGCTCTCCACGCTGTTCGGCGCCGAGGTGCGGGTCACGGACACCGAGCTGTTCGACGAGCAGACGGACGACGTGTCGGTGCTCGGGGCGCGCGAGACCAGACGTGGGCGCCGCAAAGCGCTTCCCTCCGCCGTCGCCGGGCGGGGCGGGGCGTTCCTGCGCCCGCTGGACGTGCCCGCGACGACGCTCGCACTGCCGGTGCCGCGGGTCGACCCGGGCGACCCCAACGCCGGTTTCCTCGCCGGTCTGCTGGCCGCCGCTCCCGCCGAGCTGATCACCGCGCTGCACGCGGCGCCGGTCCCCTCGCTCGAACTGAGCCTGCGCGAGCTGCGGGCCCGGCTCGAGATGGGCGACCTGGGGGCCGCCGGGCGGGCCCTGGAGAACCTGGAGCAGGGGTACGGGGACGACTGGCGGGTGGTCTGGTACCGCGGCGTCAGCTCGCTGGTCGGCGGCGACCGGGAGAGCGCGGCGCTCGCCTTCGACGCGGTCTACGACGCCTTCCCCGGCGAACCCGCGCCCAAGCTGGCGCTCGGCGTGTGCGCGGAGGTGCTGGGCCAGCTGGACAACGCGGCCGAGTACTACCGCCTCGTGTGGGCGACCGACCCGAGCTATGTGAGCGCCGCGTTCGGCCTGGCGCGGGTGCAGATGGCGGCGGGCGACCGGGCGGGCGCGGTGCACACCCTGGAGTCCGTGCCCGAGTCGTCCATCCACTACACGGCGGCCCGGGTCGCGGCCGTCCGCGCCCGGCTGCGCCGCCGCCCGGCGAACGAGGCGCTCGGCGGCGACCTGACGGCGGCCGCCGCGCAGGTCTCGGCGCTGCAGGGCTTCGGCCTGGACGCGGTGCGCCGCGAGCGGCTGGCCACGGAGGTGCTCGGCACGGCGCTCGACTGGGTGCTCTCCGGCAGCCCCGGCGCGGGAACGACTGGTACGGGAACGGCTGGTACGGGAACGGCTGGTACGGGAACGGCTGGTACGGGAACGACCGTTGTGGGAACGGCCGGTACGGGAACGGCCGGCATGGTGCTGCTCGGCAGCGAACTGGACGAGCGCGGACTGCGCTTCGGCCTCGAACGCTCGTACCGGGTGCTCGCCCGGCTCGCCCAGCGGGGCGAGGAGAGGATCGAACTGGTGGAGCGGGCCAACCGCTACCGCCCCAGGACGTGGGTGTGAGTATGTCCCTGAAGCCCAAGGCCCCGCACCCTCTGGGGACCTGCCCCGAGTGCGCCGAGCCGCTCGAGTCGGGGGACCGTTTCTGCGGCGCGTGCGGTTACGACCTGTCGGCCGCCACCGCCCCCGAGCCGGACCGCCCGACGGTCCCGATCGCCCTCCCCGTGGACTGGCCGGAGCCCCCGCCCCGCGACCCCAACTCCCTGACCACGGCCACCCAGCACCCCGGCGACCTGCCGGGCACGGACTCGGGCGGCCGCGACCTGCCGACGATTCCGGTGCGGATCGACGAGGTGCCGCAGGCGGGGCCGGGCGCGGCCGCCGGTACGGCACCGGTCTCGGGGCCGGGAGCCGCGCAGAGCCCGGCCGCAGGCTCGGCCGGCGTCCCCGGCGCGGCATCGGCCTCGGCTCCGGACGCCGCCGAACCCGGCTCCGCCGACGGCGACTTCACCCTCGCCGCGCCCGACCCGCGCGCCGCGCTCCGGGCCGACCCCACGCCCGACCCCACGCCCGAGCCCGCCACCGAGCCCGCCGCCGGGCCCACGCCCGGTGCGGCGCGGAAGCTGTGCGTCGCCTGTCGCACCGGGCAGGTGGACGGGGACGGGTACTGCGAGCACTGCGGGCACGCGCAGCCGCGCGAGCGGGACCACATGGAGGAGGAGCTGCCCGCGGTCGCCGCCGTGAGCGACCGGGGGCTGCGGCACCACCGTAACGAGGACAGCTTCGCCGTCGCGTCGGCCGCGCTGCCGGACGGCACGCCCGCCGCGGTCGGCGTGGTCTGCGACGGCGTGTCGTCGGCGACCCGGCCCGACGAGGCGTCCAGCGCCGCGGCCTGCGCGGCGAACGCGGCGCTCGTGGCGGCGCTGCCGCGGGGCACGCACCCGCAGCAGGCGATGCACGAGGCGATCGTGGCCGCCGCCGAGGCGGTCAACTCCCTGGCGGAGCAGGGGCCGGGCTCCGGCGAGCGCGACCACCACAGCAACGCGCCGGCCTGCACCATCGTCGGTTCCGTCGTCGCGGGCGAGCTGCTCGTGGTCGGCTGGGTCGGCGACAGCCGGGCGTACTGGGTGCCCGACGACCGGACCGCGCCGCCCGCCCGGCTCACCGAGGACGACTCGTGGGCCGCGCAGATGGTGGCGGCGGGCCTGATGAACGAGGCGCAGGCGTACGCGGACGAGCGCGCCCACGCGATCACGGGCTGGCTCGGCGCCGACGCGTACGAACTGGAGCCGCACACCGCCGCGTTCAAACCGGACCGGCCGGGCGTGGTGGTGGTCTGCACCGACGGCCTGTGGAACTACGCGGAAGCGGCCGAGGAGATGGCCCGGATCATGCCGGCCGACGCCTCCGCCCGCCCGCTGCACGCGGCCCAGGTCCTCGTCGGCCACGCCCTCGACGGCGGCGGCCACGACAACATCACGGTCGCGCTGCTGCCGTTCAGCCTTCCGGCCTCCGGGGCAGGATCGGCCTGACCGGCCGTCCGTCCCGCCATCCCGATCCCCACTCCTACTTTCTTCCTCACTTCTCTTCTCGTGAGCCGAGGAGCCGAATCACCCATGGCCAACTTCTCCAAGCCGACCGGGCCGCAGTTCTCGGTGGACGTGTACCAGAACGAGTTCCTGCCGGAGGGCGGGCGGGACGTCAACGCGATCGTCACCGTCACCGCGACCGGCGGCGGCACCGCCGCCGGACTGCCGCAGGCCGCCGCCGGCGGCCGCTCCGCCGCGGTCGTGCTGATGCTCGACTGCTCGGGTTCGATGGACTACCCGGCGACGAAGATGCGCGGCGCGCGCGACGCGGCCGCCGCCGCCATCGACACCCTGCGCGACGGCACGGCCTTCGCCCTGGTCGCCGGCACGCACGTGGCGAAGGAGGTGTACCCGGGCGGCGGGCGGCTCGCGGTCGCCGACGCGCGCACCCGCGCCGAGGCCAGGGACGCGCTGCGCGGCCTGAGCGCGGGCGGCGGCACCGCCATCGGCACCTGGCTGCGGCTCGCCGACCGGCTGCTGTCCTCCGCCGACGCGGCCGGCGCCCCGATCCGGCACGGCATCCTGCTCACCGACGGACGCAACGAGCACGAGTCGCCCGCCGACCTGCGCGCCGCCCTGGACGCCTGCGCGGGCCGCTTCACCTGCGACGCGCGCGGCGTGGGCACCGACTGGGAGGTCGAGGAGGTCAAGGGCATCGCCCGGGCGCTGCTCGGCACCGCCGACATCGTCGCCGACCCGGCCGGGCTCACGGCGGACTTCACGACGATGATGGAACGCGCCATGGACAAGGAGGTCGCGGACGTCGCGCTGCGCCTGTGGACCCCGGTCGGCGTGGAGATCGGCTTCGTCAAGCAGGTCGCGCCGACCGTCGAGGACCTGACCGGGCGGCGCACCGAGGCGGGTCCGCGCGCCGGGGACTATCCGACCGGCTCCTGGGGCGACGAGTCCCGCGACTACCACGTCTCCGTGCGCGTCCCGCAGGCCGCGGTCGGCCAGGAGATGCTGGCCGCCCGCGTCTCGCTGATCGTGCCGGACCCGGCGGGCGGCACTCCGGTGACGCTGTCTCAAGGGCTGGTACGGGCGGTGTGGACGGACGACATGGTGATGTCCACGGCCATCAACCCGCAGGTCGCGCACTACACGGGGCAGGCCGAGCTGGCCGATGTCATCCAGCAGGGCCTGGATGCCCGCAAATCGGGCGATCGTGACGGCGCGACGGCCAAGCTGGGGCGCGCGGTGCAGCTCGCGGCGGCCTCCGGGAACGCCGATACCGCGAAACTGCTTTCGAAGGTGGTGGACGTGGTCGACGCCGCGACGGGTACTGTGCGGTTGAAGGCGAAGGTCGCGGAAGCGGACGAGATGACTCTCGAGACGCGTTCCACCAAGACCGTTCGCGTGAAGAAGTAAACGGACACTTCGCAGTAAACGGACACAGGGCCGTTAGGGACGACGAGAGGGGGAAGCACCGACATGCCGACCTGCCCGAACGGACACCAGTCGGTCTCCGACGACTGGTGCGAGGTCTGCGGCCACCGCATGGCCGGGGCGGGTGCGCCGGCGGGTGCCGTACCGCCGCCTCCCCCGCCGCCGCCCGCGTACGGCTACCCGGGCCCCGGCGGCCCGGCCGGCCCGGGTCCCGCCGGTCCGCCTCCGCCGCCGCCGATGCCGGGTGGCCCCATGGGCCCTGGTGGTCCCGGTGGTCCCGGCGCTCCCGGTGGCCCGGGTGGTTACGACCCGAACGCGACCGCCCAGGCCGAACTGTGCCCGCAGTGCCGCACCCCGCGCGAGCCGATGGCACCGTTCTGCGAGGAGTGCCGCTGGAACTTCCTCACGAACACGGCGACCTCGTACACCCCGATCGCCCCGGCGTCGGGCCCGGGCATGCCCCCGCCGCCGGCCCCGGCGCCCGGCGGGCTCAACCTGCCGCCCGGCTTCCAGTCGCCACCGCGGCCTCCGCAGCCGCAGCATCCGCACCCGGATCCGTACGAGTACCAGGGCTCGCGGCCCTCGCAGGTGAACCGGCCGGCCGAGCCGCTGGGCGCCGATCCGACGCACCACCAGGCCCCGCCGCAGCGCCCGCCGATGTCCGGCCCGCCGGCCCCGCCGGCTCCGATGGCCCCGCAGGCGTTCCAGCCGGCCCCGCCGGCGGGCGGCCCGGGCATGCCTCCGCCGCCCGCGCCGCCGCAGCCGCGCGCGGACGACGACTGGCTGCTCTCGCCCCCGTCCCGGCCGGAGCCGCCGGCGCCCGCGCCCGGCCCCGTACCGCCGAACCTGCCCCCGCTGCCCGGCCACGGCGGCCCCGGCCCCCAGGGTCCCGGTCCGCAGGGTCCCGGTCCGCAGGGTGCGCCGCCCGCTCCGTTCCAGCAGCAGCCGCAGCCCCCGCAGCCGCGTCCGCAGCCGGCGAACTGGACCGCGGTGATCGGCCCTGACCGCGAGTACTTCATGGCGATGATGCACCGCAGCGGCCCGGAGGCGACGGGGCTCAACCTGCCCGCGTACTCCCCCGAGCAGCACGTGCCGCTCCAGGGCAACCAGGTCAGCATCGGCCGCCGCCGGCACTCCACCGGCGAGTCGCCCGACATCGACCTGTCGGTGCCGCCGGAGGACCCGGGCGTCTCGCACCAGCACGCGGTGCTCGTGGCGCAGCCGGACGGCTCGTGGGCGGTGGTGGACCAGAACTCCACCAACGGCACCACGATCAACGGCTCGCCCGACCCGATCCAGCCCTATGTGCCGGTGCAGCTGGGCGACGGCGACCGGGTGCACGTGGGCGCCTGGACGACGATCACCGTCCGGCGCGGCTGAGCCGTCGCAGGAGTTCAGAGGCCCGGCAGCGGCCAGGCGTACGGCCCCTCGGGGTCGTCCAGCCAGGCCCACTGCCGGTCCTCCCGCACCGTCACCCCGAAGCGCTCCCGCTCCGGCCGCCGTTCGCGCTGCCAGAGCGAGAGCGCTTCGCGCGTGTCCAGGCTGTTCCCGACGAGCCCGGCCAGGAACTGGAAGCGCTCGTCCTCGTACGCCCGGCGCGGCACCCCGCCCATGCGCCGGTGCGGGGCGCGGGCGGCGCCGCCGCGCAGCGGGACGAAGTAGGCGGAGGTGTCGAGGAACCGGCCCTCGGCGTGGTCCGGGTCCTGGACGGCGAGCAGGATCAGGCCGGTGGAGAGCGGTGCGAGGATCCGGCCGCCGGGCCGGCTCTGGGCGAGCCACGGCCGGGGGACGGCAGGCAGCTCGCAGGTGGCGACGATCCGGTCGTACGGGGCGTGCTCGGGGCAGCCGCGGGCGCCGTCGCCGGCGATCACGGCGGGACGGTGGCCGGCGGCGGCGAGGTGGACGCGGGCGGACTCGGCGATCTCCTCGTCCAGGTCGACGGTGGTGACGTGGCGGTCGCCGAGGCGGTGGCAGAGCAGCGCGGCGCCGTAGCCGCTGCCGGCGCCGATCTCCAGGACGTCGTGGCCGTCGTCGATGTCGAGGGCTTCGAGCATCCGGGCCATGAGGGACGGCTGGCTGGCGGAGGAGAGCAGTTCCCCGTCCCGGACGCGGGTGGCGAGAGCTGTGTCCTGGTAGGCCCCGCGCAGCCAGCGGTCCCGCCGTGCCGGGTCGGGGTCGCCGCACCAGAGGCGCTCGTAGCCGGCCGGGCCCGGCACGTAGTAGGAGGGGACGAAGAGGTGGCGCGGGACCTCGGCGAAGGCGGCCCGCCAGGCGGGGTCGCGCAGGGCGCCGTACGCCTCGATCTCGCGCACCAGCGCCCGCCGCGCCCGCGCGCCCTCCTCGGCGAACATGTCGCGCATGCCTCCACTGTGCTGCGCACCGCCCGGATCCGGCCACCAGTCCTAAGCCTCCGGTCCTCCGTCCGGGCATCTGAGACGATGGAACGGTGAACGAGATTCCGCGCGGCACGCTTCAGGAGCAGACCTTCTACGAGCAGGTGGGTGGCGAGGAGACCTTCCGGCGCCTGGTCCGCCGCTTCTACCAGGGGGTCGCGGAGGACCCGCTGCTGCGGCCGATGTACCCGGAGGAGGACCTGGGCCCGGCCGAGGAGCGGCTCGTGCTCTTCCTCATGCAGTACTGGGGCGGCCCCCGCACCTACAGCGACCACCGCGGCCACCCGCGGCTGCGGATGCGGCACGCGCCGTTCACGGTGGACCGGGCGGCACACGACGCCTGGCTGCGGCACATGCGGGACGCGGTGGACGAGCTGGGGCTCGCGCCGGAGCACGAGCAGGAGCTGTGGCGCTATCTGACCTTCGCCGCCTCGGCGATGATCAACACCGCGGAGTAGCTCCTTCGTTTCCCCTCGCGCCCGGACGAACACATTCCGGTGACCGTGTGCCGATTAACGGTCACGATCGGATCAAGGTGCCGGTGAAAGCGGTTTCCAGATCAAGTGCCCTCTGAAAGCATCCGATGAACGTTCGATAGTGAACGATCACGGTGTTTTCAGGGGGGAAACGGGTGACGGGCTTCGTACTCCTACGGGTCAGGGCGCACCGGCTGCTCCTGACCGCCGCCCTGCTCGCCGTCCTCCTGACCACCTCCGTCCTCGCGACCCTCGCCGCCTTCTCCGGCTCCATCGGCGACGCCGCGCTCCAGGGGACCCTGCAGGGCCGGGCCGCGCCCGCCGCCGCGCTCGTCATCAGCGGGCAGATCCCCGAGGACAAGCGGGCGAGCGCCGACGCGGCCGCCCGCGAGGGCACCGAGCGGACCTTCGCCGGGCTGCCGGTGCACGTACGGAAGCTCGCGACCTCCGGCCCGTACGCGCTGCCGCGCTCGCTCCAGCCGCCGGCCGCCCGCGCCGGCGACCCGGACCTCACCCACTTCGCCGCGCTCGACCGCTCCCGGATCACCCTGGTCCGCGGCGCCTGGCCGCGGCCCGCGGCCGCTCCGGGCGAGGCCGTCGAGAGCGCCGTCCCGGAGGAGGTCGCCCGCCGGCTCAAGATCGCCCCCGGCACCGTCCTCGACCTCACCGACCGGCTCGCCGACAAGCCGCTGAAGACCCGGATCACCGGCGTCTACCGGCCCGTCGACACCGCCGACCTGTACTGGCAGCTCGACGCGGCGGGCGGCCGCGGCGTCAAGACGCTCGCCTTCACCACGTACGGGCCGCTGCTCGCCGACCCCGCCACCCTGACGTCCGGCCGGGTCACCGCCGGCGCCACCTCCTGGCTGGGCACCGCCGACTACAGCGCCGTCACCACCGACCGCACCGACGCCCTGCGCGACTCCGCCACCAAGGGGCCGGAGACGGTCCTCGCCGACACGGCCGGCTTCGGCACCACCGTCACCGCCTACACCGCGCTGCCGACCGTCCTGGAGCAGACCGACCGCGCGCTGCTCGTCTCCCGGTCGACCCTCTCCATCGTGGCCGTGCAGCTGGTGCTGCTCGCCGCCTACGCGCTGCTGCTCGTCGCCCGGCTGCTCAGCAGCGAGCGCTCCGGCGAGACCGAACTGCTGCGCGCCCGCGGCGCCTCCCGCCGCCGCATCGCGGGGCTCGCCTCCGTCGAGGCGCTGCTGCTCGCGCTGCCCGCCGCCGTCGCCGCGCCGCTGCTCGCCAACCCGCTGACCCGGCTCTTCGCCGACCGCACCGCGCTCGACGCGCTCGGCCGGCTCGACGCCACTCCCCCGCCGGCCGTCTGGCTCGTCGCCGCCGCCGTCGCGCTGTGCTGCGCTGCCGCCGTCGTCGCCCCGGCGCTCGCCGCCGGGGACGGCGCCGTCGTCTCACTGCGCAGGGGCCGGGCCGCCGCGCTGCCCGCGCCCGTCCGGGCCGGCGCCGACATCGGTCTGCTCGTCATCGCGGGCATCGCCTACTGGCAGCTCGACCGGCAGACCGGCGCGGGCGGCGCCGGTGCGCTCACCGGCGACCGCTCCGGCGGCCTCGGCGTCGACCCGCTGCTCGTCGCCGCGCCCGCCCTCGCGCTGCTCGCCGGCACCGTCCTGACCCTGCGCCTGCTGCCGCCCGCCGCCAAGCTGGCCGAGCGGCGCGCCGCCGGCGGCCGCGGTCTGCCGGCGGCGCTCGCGGGCTGGCAGTTCAGCCGCCGCCCGCTGCGCGGCGCGGGCCCGGTGCTGCTGCTCGTCCTCGCCGTCGCCATGGGCATGCTGGCAATCGGACAGTCCGACTCCTGGGACCGCTCGCAGCGCGACCAGGCCGACTTCAAGGCCGGCGCGGACGTACGGGTGCTGAGCGCGGGCCCCGGCGACCTGGCCGAGACCGAACGCCTTGCCGCGCTGCCCGGGGTCCGGGCGGCGGCGCCCGTGCACCGGGCCGGCACCGACATCGCCGGACACAACGCGACCGTCCTCGCCGTCGACACCCGGCACGCCGCCGACGGCCTGCGGATCCGCCCCGACCTCGCCGGCGGCTCCCCCGCCGCCCGGCTCGCCGCCGTCGCGCCGAAGGCCGGGCCGCACCCCGGCGTCGCCATCCCGGCCGGCACCCGCGCGCTCGCGGTCGAACTGCGCGACAAGGCGCCGCGCGAGACGTTCCCCACGCAGGCCACCGTCGTCCTGGAGGACGGCTACGGCATCCCGTACCGCCGCGCTCTGGGCACCCTCCCCGCCGACGGCCGCACCCACCGGCTCGCCGTCGCGCTGCCGGAACTCCGCGGCGCCGGCGGCTTCAGCGTGGCCGGCCTGGAGATCGGCGGCACGCTCGGCGAGGGCACGGGCGGGCAGCGGGTGCTCACCGTCGGACGGCTGTTCTCCGTCCGCGACGGCGGCGCCGAGCAGCCGATCGACGTGCGCGGGGCGCTGCCGACGTGGTCCGCGCAGTACGCGGCGCGGCTCGCGAACGGCGACAACCCCGAGGTGCCGCTCCGCGGGGTGGCCGGCGCCGACGGGTCGCTCGACGTCACCTTCGACGCGGGCAGCCGGAAGGTCTCGGGCCCCTGGCCCGGCACGGACGACTACGACCTGACGCTCACCGCGCCCCGCCCGGCGCCGCCGAAGCAGATCCCGGCGCTCGCCACCGACGCGTTCCTCACCGCCGCCAAGGCGAAGAAGGGCGACGTCGTCGAGGTCGCCGTCAACGGCTCCACCCTGCGCGTGCTGATCGCCGAGGTCGTCCGGGAGCTGCCGACCACCGGCCCCGGCGCCCGGGCCGTCTCCGCCTCCGCTCCCCCGACCACGCCGCAGGACGGCGGCGCGCTCCTCGTCGACCTCTTCACCGCCAACCGCGCGCTCGCGGCCACGCCCGGCGCCACCCTGCCGCCCACCGAATGGTGGCTGGCCACCGCGCCCGGCCGCGCCGCCGACGTCGCCAGGACGCTGCGGGCCCGCCCGGACGCGGACCCCGCGCAGGTGCTCGTACGGGACGAGGCCGCGGCCGAACTCCTCGGCGACCCGCTCGGCGCGGGCCCCAACTCGGCGCTCATGGCGGTCGCGGCGGCCGCCGCGGCGCTCGCCGCGGTGGGCTTCGCGGTCGGCTCGGCCGGTTCGCTGCGGGAGCGGGCGGAGGAATTCGGCGTCCTGCGCGCGCTGGGCGCGCCACGCCGCCAGCTGGCCCGCCTCATCGCCGCCGAACAGGGCCTGCTCGTCGGCATCGGCCTCCTCGTCGGCGTCGCCCTCGGCACCGTCCTCACCCGGGCCGTCGTCCCCCTCGTCGTCCTCACCGGCCAGGCCGAACGCCCCGTCCCCCGCGTCCTGGTCGAACTCCCCGTCGCCCACGTGGCCCTCCTCCTCGCGGGCGTCGCCGCACTACCGCTCGCGGTCGTCGCGACGATCGCCCTCCGCCGCAACGACCCGGCGACGACGCTGCGGACGCAGGGGGGCCACTGATGGCGTCCCCCGCCCCCGTACGAACCCCTGCCCGCGGAAAGGCGACCGCCATGCCCCGCAAGCCCGCCCGTGCCGTGGCGCCCTGGGTCCGGACCCGGTTGCGGACCGCGCCGGGGGCGGCTCTCGCCTTCGGGCTGCTCGTTCTGGTGACGGCGTTCCTGGCGGCGGCGCTGCCGCGAGCGGTCGACGGGTACGAGACGGACGGGCTGCGGCACGCCATCACGGCCGCGCCGGCGCACCGCAGCGCGATCACGATGACCGCGTCCAGTCTGCGAGCGGAGCAGCTCGAGCCGAAGTGGCTGCGCAGGACCCGGGACGAACTGAGGCCGCTGCTGCCCGCGCCGCTGCGCGTGGAGCTCGCCGACTCGGCGTACGGGGTGCGCACCACCAAGCGGATCCCGGCGTTCGACCCGTGGCTGCCGCAGCCGGACGGGCTGCCGCCCGAGCTGGTCCTGGACGCGCGGGCCGAGCTGGCCGCGCACGCCGTGTACACGGCGGGCCGCGCCCCGCGGGCCGGCGCGGGCGGCTCGATGGAGGCGGCGGTCACGGCGAAGACCGCCAAGGCGCTGCAGCTGAAGGTCGGTTCGGTCGTGCACGTGCCGGGCACCGACGGCGTGCCGAAGGCGGTCACGGTCACCGGCATCGTCGAGCCGAAGGACGTCGGGCGCCCGTTCTGGTCGGTCGACCCGCTCCTGCACACGCCGCTCTTCACGGCCAAGGGCGTCACCGAGCCCAAGTGGTACTGGGTGGCGACGCTGATCGTGGCGCCGGAGAGCGGGCCCGGGCTGCTCAGGACCCTCGGCGAGCCGGAGCAGTACTGGCGCTACGCCCCCGCCACCGGCCACCTCACCGCCCAGGACACCGACCGGCTCGCCACCGCGCTCGACTCGGCGGCCGCCGGCCCCGACCTGGTGAAGCTGCGGCAGGCCGTGGGCGAGAACGGCGCGTTCGACACCGACCTGGACGAGCTCGTCGCCGGCTACGCCGGGCTGCGGGACGTCATCGCGTCGGTGGTCGCGGTCGCCGCCTTCGGCGTCGGCGCGGTAGCGGTGGTCGTCCTCGCGATGACGGGCGGTCTGTTCACCACCCGGCGGCGCGCCGAGCTGGCGCTGCTGCGCTCCCGCGGCGCCTCGCTGACCGGCATCGGCGGGCGGCTGCTCGGCGAGACGATCGTGATCACGGTTCCGGCGGCCGCGCTCGGACTGCTGCTCGCGGCTGTGCTCACCGACGCCCCCGGCGCCCGGCTCTGGCCGGCCTGCGCGGCGGCCGCCGCGGTCGCACTGCTCGCCTCGCTCGTACTGCCGCTGCGCGCGGTCTTCCTGCACCGGCGCCCCCAGCTGCACGGTGGGCGGGAGGACGTCATCACGGCCCGGCCGTCGCGGCGCCGCACGGTCGCCGAGCTCACCTTCCTCGTCCTCGCGGCCGGCGCGGTCACGGCGCTGCGCCGCCGCGGCACCGGCGACTCCGGCTCGGTCGACTACCTGGTCAGCGCCGCACCGGTGCTGGTCGCGCTGATCGCCGCCTTCGTGCTCGTACGGCTGTATCCGCTGCCGCTGCGCTGGCTGGCCCGGCCCGCGCGCCGGCTGCGCGGCGTGGTCGGCTATCTGTCGCTGGCCCGGGCCGGCCGGTCCTCGGCGGCCGGCGCGCTGCCGCTGCTCGCGCTGCTCGTGGCACTGACCACGGCCGCGGTCGGCGGCGCGGTGCTCACCGGTGTCGCCGCCGCCCGCGACAAGGCGGCCCATCTGGCGACCGGCGCGGACGCCCGGGTGAGCAACGACGTCGGCTGGACCCCGCTGCCCGCCGGGCTGGCCGAGACCGTGCGGGACTTCCCCGGGGTGCGGGAGGTGGCGCCCGTGCAGATCGAGTACGGCCTGGAGCTGCCGTCCCGGCGCGGCTCCACCGACCCCGGCATGGGCGCCCCGCTGGTCGGCGTCGAGCCCGCCTCGTACGCCCGGCTCGCGGCCCGTACCGGCTTCGGAGCGTTCCCCGCCGACCTGCTGAAGTCCACCGGCACCGGCGGGCCCGCCAACGTCGGCAACAACGCCCGGGTCATCCCGGCGATCGCCTCGCCGGCGGTGGCCGACCGGCTCGGCGACAAGCCGATGGAGATCACCGCGGCGGCCGGGCGGTTCCACGTCCGGGTGGTCGCCGTGCGCACCGTCACCCCGGCCCTGCCCGACAAGGACTTCCTCCTCGTCAACGCCGACGACCTGGTCAACCGGGCGCCCACCGCGCTGCTCGTCACCGGCGACGGGGACGGGAGGCTGGACGGCCCGGCGCTGCGCGCCGCGGTGGCGGCGAAGGGCGAGAACGACCAGGTGACCCTGGCCGCGGAGAAGCGCGCCGGGTACGTCGACTCGCCGATGCAGACCGGCGCCGAGCGGCTCTACCTCGCCGCCATCGCCGCCGGTGCCGGCTACGCGGTCCTCGCCCTGCTGCTCTCGCTGCTCCAGGTCGCGCCCGAGCGTGCCACGCTGCTGGCCCGGCTGCGCACCATGGGCCTGACCCGCGGCCAGGGCCGGCGGCTGCTCGCCCTGGAGGCCCTGCCGCAGGCGCTGCTGGCGGCGGTCGGCGGCGCGCTCGTCGGCTGGGCGACGATCCTGCTGCTCGCGCCCGGCATCGACCTGGTCCGGCTCGCGCTCGCCGGGGCGCCCGAGGAGGCCATGGGTCTGGGCGCGGCGCTGCGGGCGGACGTGTGGTCGCTCGGGCTCCCGGCGGCCGGTGTGGTGCTGCTGGCGGGCGGGGCGGCGCTGGTGCAGGCGTGGTGGGCGGCGCGCAAGGGCTCGATCCAGGAACTCAGGGCAGGAGACGCACGATGACGACGACCACGGGGACCTCCGGCGCCTCCGCTGCCGGGAATTCCGGGGCTTCGGGGGCTTCCGGGACCACGCTGGAGGAGCTGGAGCGGCGGGCGACGGCGCATCGCGACCGGCCCGAGTACGGTCATGACGCGCTGATCGCCTGTGACCGTCTCGTACGGATCTTCACCACCGACGGGGTGGAGGTGCAGGCCCTCCAGGGCCTGGACCTGCTGGTCCGGGAGGGCGAGCTGATGGCCCTGGTCGGCGCGTCCGGCTCGGGCAAGTCGACCCTGATGAACATCCTGGCCGGGCTCGACGTGCCGACCGCCGGCGCGGCGAAGGTCGCGGGCTGCGACCTGCTCGCGATGGACGGCAAGGCGCGGCTCCGCTACCGCCGCGAGGTCGTCGGCTTCGTCTGGCAGCAGACCGCGCGCAACCTGCTGCCGTATCTGACGGCGGCGCAGAACGTGGCACTGCCCATGCAGTTGAAGGGCGGCGGCCGGTCCAGGGACAAGGCGCGGCGGGCGGAGGAGCTGCTCTCGATGCTGGGCATCGCGGAGATCCGCGACCGCCGGCCGCACCAGCTGTCCGGCGGCCAGCAGCAGCGGGTCGCGATCGCCGTCGCCCTCGCCAACGACCCGTCGGTGCTGCTCGCCGACGAGCCGACCGGTGAGCTGGACTCGGCCACCGGTGAGCAGATCTTCGCGGCCTTCCGGCGGGCCAACGAGGAGCTGGGCACGACGATCGTCATCGTCACCCACGACCAGGCGGTCGCCTCCGAGGTGCGCCGCACGGTCGCCATCCGCGACGGCCGCACCTCCTCCGAGGTGCTGCGGCGCACGGAGATCGACGCGGAGGGCCAGGAGTCCCTGGTGGCACGGGAGTACGCGATGCTCGACCGGGCCGGCCGGCTCCAGCTGCCCGCCGAGTACACGGAGGCGCTCGGCATGAAGCACCGGGTGGCCCTGGAGCTGGAGCAGGACCACATCGGGGTCTGGCCGGACGACACGGAGCGCTGAGGCCGGAGCGCCCAAGCCCTACCGCCGGCGGAACCGGTGCGGGGCGGGCGCCCGTCCCCGTACCGGGGGTGTGGTTCATGCCGAAGGTCGTGTCGTACGCCGGTGCGGTGCTCGTGCCCGCCGGTGCCGGTGTCCTGCTGTACCTGTGGGCGTCCTGGAGCATGCTCCGGTCCACGAGCGTTCCCGTGGCGGTGGCCCTCGTGGTGGGTGTGCTGCTGGCCGGGGTCGCCCTCGCCCTGCACAACGCCCTCTTCCGGGAGGGCGGGAGCATCGTCGCGGTGCTGCTCCTCGTGGCGGGCCTGGGGTCGGTGTGGGTGGAGGCGCGGGACTCGCGGGTGCGCGGCGCGACCGTCGAGTGCGTGGTGGTCGGCAAGCCGAAGGCGGTGTTCCACGAGACGTTCGGCGAGGACGCGCCGCCCAGCTACTGGCTGTACCACCACACCCTGGACTGCCAGGGCGGGTACCCGTCCGACTTCACGGCACGGGAGCGGATCGCGGAGCCCGGCGCCCCGGTCCGCATCGCCTATGACCCGGAACACCGGATGGACCCGGTCCTGGCGAAGGACAACGTGTCGACGGGCTCCCCGGTCGTCCCGTCAGTGCTCCTGACGCTGTGCGCGGCGCTGACGGCGGCGACGATCGCGCGGGAGGGGCGTCCGGGCGCCGGGCTCAGCCGGTCAGCGGCATGAGGCCGGCGGCGGTGGGCCGGAAGCCGCACTCCTCGTAGAAGCCGGTGAGGTGCGGCTCGTGGTCCACGTGCAGCCAGTGCGCGCCGCGCTCGCGGGCGGCCTCGGCCGCCTTGCGTACGAGGGCGACGCCGAGCCCCCGGCGGCGCTCGTCCGGGTGAACGGTGGTGTCGAGCACGAAGGCGTGCGCGCCGCCGTCACCGGCCACGTTCACATAGCCGACGAGACGCCCGTCGCGGCGTGCGGTGACGTGCAGCAGCCGGCGGGCGAACACGGGGCCGAAGTCGGTGTCCCGGTGGCCGGGCCAGGAGGCGTGGAAGAGCTCGTTGAGCTCGGGGCCGGTGAGCGGGCCCTCGACCACGGGAGTGATCACCGGGCGGCGCCCGGCGTCACGCTCAGCGCCATCGGAACGGTCCGCAGCGCGACCGAGCCGTACGGGGTGCGGAGCCGGAGCCAGGGCCCGGCGGCGAACAGTGCCACCGGCAGCTCCTCGCCGGGGAGGCCGGGCAGGAAGCCGAGGGACTGGGCCGCGTGCGCGGCGCGCAGCGGCAGGCCCGTACCGGCGAAGGTGCGGGACCAGATCTCGCGGCCGAGGCGGTCGCGCTCGGCGCGGGTGCGCCGCTCCTCGGGCAGGGCCTCGTCGCGGGTCCGGAACTCGGTCACGGCCGCGGCGACCGCGCCCCGTATCTCGGCGACCGGCGGCAGCCCGGCCACCGGCTCCCAGCCGGCGCGCGGCGGCAGGACGCCGGCCCAGGGCGGGCCGGTGACGGGGCCGGGGACAAACGCCTTGCCGGCCGACTCCTCGATGCCTTCGAGGAGTTCGCCGGCCGAGACGGTGACGTCCAGGTCGACCGCGTCGACCAGCTGCGCCGTGCGGATCGCGATGACCTCGAACGACGGCGGCCGCCCGAACACGGCGAGCGCGCCGCCCCCGGCCTGGAGGCGGACGGCGGCGGCGCGGTCGTAGTGCAGCAGCCGGCGCAGGAAGGCGGCGAGGCCCGCCGCCTCCCTGGGGTCGGCGAAGTGCAGCGGCGCGATGGCGGTCATGCGGCGGAGGTCATCCCGTCGTCCATGTACTCCTTGAGGAAATGCTTCTCCTCGTCGGAGATACGGCGCGGGCGCTGCGTCTCCAGGTTGAACGGCACGACGACCGTGGACGCCCGGACGTACGTGACGTCGGGGTCCTTGATCTCGTACGCGATCGTCAGCGAGGCCGCGCCGATCTTGGTCACCCAGGACTCGATGGTGACCGGCTCGTGCCGGTGGACCAGCGGCCGCAGGTAGTCGATCTCGTGCCGGGCCACGACGGACCCGCCGGAGAACGACGGGCTCCCGTCCCCCGGCGCGAGCCGGAACATGAAGTCGATCCGGGCCTCCTCCAGGTAGCGGAGGAAGACCACGTTGTTGACGTGCCCGAAGGCGTCCATGTCCGACCAGCGCAGGGGGCAGGAGTAGATGTGCCGAGCCATGAAGTGATCAGCCTCGGGTCAGCTTCTTGTAGGTGGCACGGTGCGGACGGGCCGCGTCCGGGCCGAGGCGCTCGATCTTGTTCTTCTCGTACGACTCGAAGTTGCCCTCGAACCAGAACCACTTCGAGTCGCCCTCGTACGCCAGGATGTGCGTGGCGACCCGGTCGAGGAACCAGCGGTCGTGGGAGACGACCACGGCGCAGCCCGGGAAGTCGAGCAGCGCGTTCTCGAGCGAGGACAGGGTCTCGACGTCGAGGTCGTTGGTGGGCTCGTCGAGGAGCAGCAGGTTGCCGCCCTGCTTGAGGGTGAGCGCCAGGTTGAGGCGGTTGCGCTCACCACCGGAGAGCACGCCGGCCGGCTTCTGCTGGTCCGGGCCCTTGAAGCCGAACGCGGAGACGTAGGCGCGGGACGGCATCTCGACCTGGCCGACGTTGATGTAGTCGAGGCCGTCGGAGACGACCTCCCACAGCGTCTTCTTCGGGTCGATGTTGGCGCGGCCCTGGTCGACGTACGAGATCTTGACGGTCTCGCCGACCTTGATCTCGCCGGAGTCCGGGGTCTCAAGGCCCTGCAGCATCTTGAAGAGCGTGGTCTTGCCGGCGCCGTTCGGGCCGATCACGCCGACGATGCCGTTACGGGGCAGGGTGAAGGACAGGTCGTCGACCAGGACCTTCTCGCCGAAGGCCTTGTTGAGCTTCTCGACCTCGACGACGATGCTGCCCAGACGCGGGCCCGGCGGGATCTGGATCTCCTCGAAGTCCAGCTTCCGCATCTTGTCGGCCTCGGCGGCCATCTCCTCGTAGCGAGCGAGACGCGCCTTGGACTTGGCCTGGCGGCCCTTGGCGTTGGAGCGGACCCACTCCAGCTCTTCCTTGAGGCGCTTTTGGCGCTTGGCGTCCTTCTGGCCCTCGACCTTGAGGCGGGACGCCTTGTTCTCCAGGTAGGTGGAGTAGTTGCCCTCGTACGGGATGGCGCGGCCGCGGTCGAGCTCGAGGATCCACTCGGCGACGTTGTCGAGGAAGTACCGGTCGTGGGTGATGGCCACGACGGTGCCCTTGTACTGGGCGAGGTGCTGCTCCAGCCAGTTCACCGACTCGGCGTCGAGGTGGTTGGTGGGCTCGTCGAGCAGCAGCAGGTCGGGGGCCTCGAGCAGCAGCTTGCAGAGCGCGACGCGGCGCTTCTCGCCACCGGAGAGGTTCACGACCTGCCAGTCGCCGGGCGGGCAGCCCAGGGCGTCCATGGCCTGCTCCAGCTGGGCGTCGAGGTCCCACGCGTTGGCGTGGTCCAGGTCGTCCTGGAGCTTGCCCATCTCCTCCATGAGCTCGTCCGTGTAGTTCGTGGCCATCTCCTCGGCGATGGCGTTGAACCGGTCGAGCTTGCCCTTGATCTCGGCGACGCCGTCCTCGACGTTCTGCAGGACGGTCTTGGACTCGTCGAGCTTCGGCTCCTGCATGAGGATGCCGACCGAGTAGCCCGGAGAGAGGAACGCGTCACCGTTCGACGGCTGCTCCAGACCGGCCATGATCTTCAGCACGGTGGACTTACCGGCACCGTTCGGGCCGACCACACCGATCTTCGCACCGGGCAGGAAGCTCAGCGTCACGTCATCGAGGATGACCTTGTCGCCGTGCGCCTTGCGCGTCTTGCGCATGGTGTAGATGTACTCAGCCAAGAGAAACCGTCCGGCAAGGAGTGAGTGGGCAGATGTACTCCATCTTGCCTGACCGAGCCCCGTCGGCGGAAACCAGTACTGCCGGGGCGGCCTGACCTGCGCCTTCCCTGAGCGACCGGATGGTCACCGTGGGTGGGCGGCGGCAGCGGAACGGCCCCGCCGCGCGGTGCGCGGCGGGGCCGTCGTCAGCCGCTGGTGCCTACTGGCCGGCCGTCTTCTTCCTGCGGAGGACGAAGACCGCGCCGCCGCCGACCACGACGAGCGCGACGGCGATGCCGGCGATCATCGGGGTGGCGCTGGAGCTACCGGTCTCGGCGAGGTCGCCGCCACCGTTGGTGCCGGTCGTGCCGCCGGAGGTGGTGCCGCCGGTGGCCGGGGTCTGGGACGGCGACGGGGTGTCGGACGGCTTCGGGCCGGGGGTGGCCGTCTTGCAGTCGAGGACGCCCTCGATGACCTTCTCGAACCCGTTCGGGCCGGTGATCGTGAACTTGTACGCCTCGTCCTCGGCGACCGGGACGGTGAACGTCTCGGACTTGCCCGGGGCGATCGTGTGCTTCTCGCCCTTCAGGTCGAAGGTCCAGTCCTCGTCACCCTCGTTGGAGGCGGTGATGTCGACGCCGCCCTTGGCGCAGTTCTTCACGGCCGTGACGGCGGGGACGGCGCCCTGCTTCGCCCAGGTCGCGGTCGCCTTGGCGGTGACGGTCGAGGTGCTGGTGCCGGCCAGGATCAGCGTCTGGCTCTTGACCCGCTTGCTGACGAAGGCACGCCCGATCGGGACGGTGGTGTTCGCCTGCACGTTCACCTCGGCGGCGCCGTCGGCGGTGCCGGCCGGGACGTCGAGCCAGAACTTGCTGTCGCCCTTGTTGACGCCGCTGACGGCCTTGCCGTCCTTGTCGACGATCTTCACGCCGGCGGGGGCGCCGGGCGCGAGGGAGACCGTGGCGCTGTCGGCGTTGGTGTCGACCGTGATCGGGCCGAGGCGCTGGCCGGCCTTGCCGGCCACCGAGGACGGCGACAGGCTGAGCGAGGCCGACGGCTCGGACAGCTCGACCGCCTTCTCCTCCAGGTAGTCGGTCAGCTTCGCCGCGTCAGGGTTGACGGGGGTGGCCTCGACCTTGTCGGAGAAGTGCCAGATCGCGGCCTGGGTGGCGGCGGCGGCGGTGCGCGGGGTGAGCTTCCCGGCGCCGGCCTTCTTGGCCAGGTCACCGAGGTCGTTCACCTGCGGGTAGGAGTTCTGCAGGATCCAGCGGATCTTGCCGGCGTCCGGGTTGTTGTGGAGCGACGACTGGTCCCAGCCGACCTCGTCGTAGTCCTCGCCGTTGATGGCGTTGGTGTGGAAGTCGATGCAGTAGGTCTGGATGGACCCACCGGACTTCACGTCCATGCTGAAGAGGCCGGCGGCGTACGTCTTGCCGGTCGCCTCGATGGTCACCCTGTCGTAGATCTTCAGGCCGCCGAGCGTCGCCGTGGCACCGCCGGTGCCCTGGCCGCCCTCGTCCGCCGCCGCCGGTCCCGCGACAGCTATCGCGCCGGCCGCGACGAGGCCCGAGACCACGGTCGCGGCGGCAAGGCGGGCAACGCCGCGCCTCCGTACAGAAAACATGGATTTCCCCTCCGGACAGGCTGCTCCGCGCCTTCGATCGAGACGCGTGGGGGGAGCGCCTGTCTGCAACTCACTGACCCACAGGAAGCAAGTGCCTCATGAGTAACCGGAATCCTAAGGACGGGGAAGCGCGCTGTATCCCGTCGTACGGTCTGATAACCATTCCGACTCGAAATCGTTATCAGGCACCACCAGTTGAGGCGAAACAGCAGGTCAAGGTATCGACAAATCCCCACAACGGTCGGTCAGGGGACGGTTACGGCGGGGGTCTGCCAGGGGTCGGGTTCAGCTTCGGAAGGTTTCGGAACTTGCCCTTCCGGTACGGGTGTTTCCGCCACGGCCCCCTGCCGCACCGTCCGCCGGAAGGCCGCCGTCCCGCGCGTCAGGTCGTGCCCGACGGCCGTCGCGTCGACGTCCACGAAGGTCTTGCGCTTGCCTTCCAGCTCCTCCTCACGGACCCTCAGCCTCCCGTGCACCACCAGTGGTTCGCCCACCGACACCGAGGCCGCCAGGTTCACCCCCAGCGAGCGCCAGGCACAGACCGTGTAGAAGCTGGTCGGCCCGTCCGTCCACACCGCGCGCTCGCGGTCCCAGCGCCGGGCGGACACCGCGAAGCGGAACCGGGCCACCCCGCCCGTGACCGTCTCGCGGTACTCCACGTTCGTCGCCACGTTGCCGACCAGGGTCACCGTCGTCTCGTTCATGTCCCGCACCTCTTTCCCACCGGTTTCCCACCGGGCTTCCGTTGCCTGGATTCCATGCTGGCGCCGGACCGGAAGACCCGCTGGAAGCTGTGGACAGGCGGGGAGTTGTGGAAAACCCCGCCACCCTTCCGGGTGACGGGGTCGAGGGACAAGCCCCTGGGCGGCCCGGGGTTCACCTGCGGCCGGCGCCCGCCCGCCTCGGCCCGAGGCGCCCGGCGCCCGCGATCCGGCTCGCCACCCGGGTGGCGCCGGAGGCCGTCACGAACTGCTCGCGCACCTCCCGGTACCGCATCAGCTCCGCCGCGATCGGGTCGAGGACCCGGGCCCGTCCGCAGGCCGCGACCGCCTCGCGCAGCTTGCGCTCGGCCTCCTGCCCGTACCGCAGCGCCGGCCCCCGTACCGCCGCCGCGCAGGCCCACTCCACCAGCGGACCGCCGACGATGCCCGCGACCATGACGAGGACGGGCGCGAGCAGCCCCGGCTGCAGGACGCCCACGATCTGCCCGACCAGCCACAGCGCGCCGAGGAACTGCAGCAGGGTCATCACCACCTGCGCGAGGACGGCGGCCGGCCACCACGCGGGCCGGGGCGGCCGGGCCGCCGGGTCGCCCATGGTCGCCGTCAGCTCGTCGAGCGCTTCCGGCAGCCCGTCCGCGCCGCGTGCCGCCGCCTCGCGCACGGCCTGCGCCCAGGGCCCGGGCAGGCCCCGCGATGCCTCGTCGGACACGATCCGGACGGCCTGCTCGACCCGTTGACGTGCGGTCAGCTCGTCCTCGGCCGGGGCTTCGAGGCGCGGGTCGGTGCCGGTGCCGTGCGCGCGGATCCGCTCGTACCAGCGGTAGAGCCGCAGCCAGGGCGTCCCGCAGGCCTTGATGGCACCCCGCCGCCAGACGCGTTCGGCGGCCTCGCCGGCCGCGTGCGCGCCGACCGCGAGCGCGAGCCGGTCGGCGAAGTCCTCCCGGGCCCGCTCGCCGAGCCCGGGCCGGCCGTCGGCAACGTACACCGGCCGCAGCCTGGCCGCGGCGGCGTCGACGTCGGCGGCGAGCCGGCGCTCGGGCGCGGTGCGTTCCTGCACGAACCGGCCGAGCATCTCGCGGAGTTCCGGGACGCCGTCCCCGGTGAGGGCGGAGAGCGCGAGCACGGTCGCGCCCGGTTCGCCGTGCTCGCCGAGCGCCACGCCGTCCTCGTCGAGGAGGCGGCGCAGGTCGTCGAGGACGAGGTCGGCGGCCTCGGTGCCGAGCCGGTCGATCTGGTTGAGGACGACGAAGGTGACCTCGGCGTGTCCGGCGAGCGGCCGCAGGTAGCGCTCGTGGAGCGCCGCGTCCGCGTACTTCTCCGGGTCCACCACCCAGATCACCGCGTCCACCAGGCCGAGCAGCCGGTCCACCTGGTCGCGGTGGGCGGTGACGGCGGAGTCGTGGTCGGGCAGGTCGATGAGGACGAGCCCCTGGAGGTCGCTGTCGCCCGCGCCGCCCGCGAGCGGTCTGCGGCGCAGCCGGCCGGGGATGCCGAGCCGGTCGAGCAGCCCCGCGGCCCCCTCGGACCAGGAGAGGGCGAGCGGCGCGGCGGTGGTGGGGCGGCGCAGCCCGGTCTCGGAGACGGGGACGCCGGCGAGGGCGTTGAAGAGGGTCGACTTGCCGCTGCCGGTGGCGCCGGCGATGGCGACGACGGTGTGCCGGGCGGACAGCCGCTGCCGGGCCGCGGCCTCGTCGAGGACCCGGCCGGCCTCGGCCAGGACCTCGCTCTCGACGCGGGTGCGGGACAGGCCGACGAGTTCGTGGAGGGCGTCGAGGCGGGTGCGCAGGGCGCCGCCGTAGACGCCGCCGAGGACAGGAAGGGAGTCGTCCGGGGAGCCGTCGTCGGGCCCGGGGGCGTCGCCGGCGGCCGCGGCGGGCCGTTCGGAGGCGCGCCGGGCGATGAGCCCGTCGTCCCAGCGGGCGGCCGGCTCCTGGCACTTCTCGTCGTCCACGGCGTCACTTCTCCTTCTGCAGTACGGAGAGCGCGGCGATCAGTTCGGCCTGCGGCTCGGGGGTCACGTCGAGGGCGTCGAGGGGCGCGAGAAGCCGGTCGCGTTCGGCGTGCAGGGCGCGGTCGAGGTACGTGGCGAGCAGCTCGCCGCCCTTGTCGCGCAGGCGCAGTGCGCCCTGGGCGCCGAGGAGTTCGGCGAGCCGGTCACCGGCGGCGCGGGTGCGGCGCCCGCCGAGCAGGACGGCGGCGAGGAGGGCGGTGAGGGTCTCGGTGTCGGGGGCCGCGGCGGCGGCCGCGCGCTTCCCGGCCCTGACCGGGCCCCGCCCCGGGCCCCGCGAGGCGGCCGGGCGTTCCATCTCCCGTACCTCCTCCTCGACCATCTCCTCCAGGACGCGCCGCCAGCGCCGTACGGTGATGGCGATCCGCTCGCCGGAGTCCCTGCCCGCGTCCTTGTCCTTGCCGAAGTCCTTGCGTTCCCCGGGCCGTTCACCGGGCGCGAGGGATCCGTGCACGAGGGCGCCGTGTACGGGCGAGGCATGTACGGGCGAGCTGTGTACGAGGGCGCCGGCGGCCGGAGCCCCGGGTGCGAGGGCGCCGGCGGCCGGTTCGCGGCGCCAGGCGTCCCGGACCCGCTCGTCGGCGGCGGCGACGGCGCACTGCACGAGCGCGGCGAGGGACTCGACGAGGGCGTCGACGAGCTCGTCGGCGGAGCTGTCGCGGGGGTAGCCGCGCCAGCGGGTCCGGGCGTCCCCGGCGAGCACGGCGCCCCGGCGGACCTGCTCGCGGACCCGCCGCCCCTGCTCCTCGTACGCGGCCTCGACGGCGCCGCCGAGCCGTACGGCCGCCGCGTACTGGGCCGCGACCGCCCCGGCCAGCTCCGGCATCCGGGTGTCGAGGGAGTCGATGACGCCGGCGGCGGTCCGGCCGACGGCCTGCTGGCGGGCGGCCGGGTCCTGGGCGCAGTGGGCGAGCCAGCCGCGCAGCGGGGCCACGGCGTTGTCGGGCAGCAGTCCGCTGCCGCCGCCGGTGGACTCGGGCAGTTCGGGGATGGTGAACCGGGGCAGGTCGCCGAAGCCGGCCTTGTCGAGCAGCGCCTCGTACTGCCGGGACACCTCGCCGATGACCTGGTGCGGGACCCGGTCGAGGACGGTGACCAGGGTGGCGTCGTACTCCTTGGCGGTACGGAGCAGATGCCAGGGCACGGCGTCGGCGTACCGGGACGCGGTGGTGACCATGACCCAGATGTCGGCGGCGCAGATCAGTTCGGCGGCCAGGAGCCGGTTCTCCACGACGAGCGAGTCGATGTCGGGCGCGTCGAGCAGCGCCAGCCCGCGCGGCAGGGTGGCGGCGGTCTCCAGGCGCAGGGCGTTGTCCTCGGGCGGCTCCTCGGGCGGGTGGTCGTCGTCCTGAGCCGGCAGCCAGACCCGGGTGAGCTGCGGCAGCACCCGCATCCCGGCGAACCAGTGGTGGTCTTCCGGGTGGCACACGAGCACGGGCGTCCGCGTGGTCGGCCTGAGCACCCCGGCCTCGCTGACCCGGCGCCCCACCAGCGAGTTGACGAGCGTCGACTTCCCGGCCCCGGTGGAGCCGCCGACGACCGCGAGCAGCGGTGCGTCGGGGTCTTTCAGACGGGGCACCAGATAGTCGTCGAGCTGTGCGAGCAACTCGGCCCGGGTCTGCCGGGCCCGCGGCGCGCCGGGAAGCGGGAGGGGGAGACGCACGGCGGCGACACGGTCGCGCAGGGCGGAGAGTGCGTCGATCAGCTGAGGCCGTTCGTCCAAGGTCACCACATGCGAAGAATGCCCAATTTTGGAGCCTTTTTGAAGCGTATTGCGGCCCTGCGCGCCGACCGAACGGATGTAGCCGGGGACCTCGCCCGCACCCCCGGGCATAACGACTGCACAACACCCGGCCCGAGTGGCGCGAAAAGCGCTGCACGAATCGCACCTGCCTGCGATTATCGGACCGCTTCACCGAACCTCCACATCGTGCCACGCAGGTGAAGCAACCGGGCCAGGGTGATCGGACCCCTATCCTTGACCCCACCATCACGGGCCCCCGTAGCTCAGCGGATAGAGCAGGTGCCTTCTAAGCACTTGGCCGCAGGTTCGAGTCCTGCCGGGGGCGCAAAGCCAGGACCCTCCTTCGGGAGGGTCTTTTTGCTGGTCAAGTGGCATTTCTGTGATCGTCCTGACCCGCAGGACACGCCCCCGGCGGGCACGGGGGGTGTCCGGCGGTGTCCGGCTGTCACTGGGTTTCTGCGGGTGGCTGCGGAGAATACGCGGTGAAGATCTCAGGCGGCCCCCGCCCTGGCCGGATCCCTTAGCTCACCCGCCTGCTCGATGCGCTTCTTCAGGTCATCGAGCTGCCCGTCGATGCACCGGGCGTACGTCGTGAGCAGCACCGGAACGCTGTTCCCTGCCCACTCGGCCACGGTGGCGGCGGGCACGCCAGCGTTGAGCCAGTTGGTCAGGCAGGTGTGCCGGAGGTCGTACACGCGGCGGCCCAGGGGCGTGCCGAACTCGTAGGGCGTAAGCACTTCCTTCCGCGCTCGCCGCCACGCCCGCCTGATCACGGACCCGGCGAGGTCTCCGCCCTTCTCCCCCTGCATCAGGAGATCACCAGGCTTCAGCCCCTCCTTCTCGATGTGGGCCCGGAGGATCCGGGTCAAGGCCGGACGGCACGGAACCGTGCGCGTGTCGTCCGCGGCCCGCGCCTTCAGCCCGCGCTTCTCGCGCACCTCTCCCGTATCCGTCCACCGCTTGCCCACCTCGGGGTGGGCGGTGTGAAGCAGCAGCTCGCCCCACTGGTCCTCCGCGTCCGGGGCGGGCAGACGCACGTCCCCGACGTCGATGGCCACGACCTCCTCGGGCCGGGCCCCGGCGTAGTACATCGTGGCGAAGAAGGTGTGCAGCCGCCGGCCGCCCCGCGGCCGCGCGTAGACCCACCCGAGCAGGTCGGCGGCCTGCTCGCTGTTGAGCAGCGCCCGCTTGTCGACGGCGGAGGACGTCTTGGCAGCTGTGGTGTTGGTGGCCTTGCCCTTCGGGAGCGGGTTCGCCTTGAGCACCTTCTTCTTGACCGCGTACTCGAAGAGGACGTTCAGGACGCGCTTGGTCCGCCGGGCCGAGCTGGCGGCCACGGGCGTGCCGTCCAGCTTCGTCCCGGCTGCGCGCAGTGCCGTCTCCACGGTGTCCTCGTCTTCCCATGCAGACATGGCGAGCGAGTTGCGCTGCACCCAGCGCAGGACCACGGCGACCTCCGGCGGGGCCTCGTCTCGCCGGAGGGTGTTGAAGGCGTACTCGCGGAGGGCCCGACGGACGTCGACTCCCTTGAACGCGGTCGGCTGAGAGCGGAGCAGCGCGATCGTGACGGGCGTGAGCGCCTTCGCCACGTTCCTGCGATTGTTCGCGGACGTCCGCTCCCAGAGCTGGTCGACGAACTGGATCGCGAAGTCGTACCACTTCACGCCGGCCGCTCGGGACTGGTACGAGACCGGCAAGCCGGTGGAGAGGCTGAACGCCTCCCCCTTGCGGGCGGCGGACACCAGTCCGGAGCGGAAGGAGTCCGCGAGGGCGACGTTGTTGAACGGCTTCCGCCACTCCTCTCCCTCCAGGATCCAGCGGACCGTGTACGTGGTCTTCGTCTTGCCCACGTACACGGAGGTCTTCCAGAACTTCACGTCGTAAGTCGTGTCCATCAAGCAGCGTCCTCGTGCTCGTCCAGCCAGATCTCAAGGTCGAGCCGACGCACGCGGAGGGCGCCGTTCGGCAGCTTGATGCAGCGGGGGGCCCGCTGCTTCTGGCGCCAGTCATAGAAGGTGGAGCGGGTGATGCCGAGCTCGTCGCACAGCTCGGGAACGGTGAGCATCGCGCGCGTCTTGGGCGCGGCCATAGGTGTCCCTCCTAAGGGCATGGAGGTGGGCTTGCTGTGGGTCGCTGTAGGCGGCGCGCTGCCGACTCCAGGCATCGCGCGGCTGGGAGCAGGGCTTCTCGGACGCCCGCGTGTGTCCGAGGTGGGGATTTCTGCGTCACTGCGTCATCAGCGTCACTCAGGGTTTCTGACCTGTGGTTTTTCGGTGACGCAGCGGGCAGCGGCCTGCGTCACTGGTGACGGAGCCGTCCGTCATGGGGTGACGCGGGTGACGAAGGGTGACGCAGAGATTTGGCCTCTGCGTCACCCTCGTTGATGCAGGTGAGGAGCGGTTTTCGGGGCCCCGGTGACGCAGGTGACGCAGCGTCTTCCTACTTAGGAAAAAGTGGGGCCGGGGTCTGTTGTTGCGCGCGCCTTCAGGCGTGAATGGGGAGCCGCAGAGCGGCACGCCCCTTGGGCGGCGGCAAGCCGCCGAAGAGCAAGAGGAGCACCCGGGCGCGCTGGGCCGGGGGTGCTCCTCTTGCCTGTGCGGCTGGGCCCGCGCGGCGCGGGTCAGAACTCCTGCTGCTCGTCCTGCGCGGGCTTGGGGCGGGCGATCTCGATGTAGCGGGCGCTGTTCTTGCGGCCCCAGTCGACGAGGACGCCGCGCGCGGCGAGGACGGGCTGGAGACGCTTGAGGCGGTCGGAGAGGACCTTGCCGGTGGTGGGCCAGCCCTTGGGCAGGGGCCGGAACTCTCCCTCGCCGTTGTAGAGCTGAGTCAGGCCGTGCAGCCACTCGGCAGACGTCATCCGAACCGCAGTGCCGGGCACGATGTCGGCGGCGCGCTTGAGGACGGTCTGGGCGAGGAGATCGCCCTCGATGACATCGTCGTTGAGGTCGTCCAGGCTGGTCCGGTAGGCGTCGAGCGCGCCGAAGTTCCGGGCGGTGTCGAGCTGGGCGCACAGGTGGGCGAAGTCCGCCATCCGCAGGTCGGTCGGGATGTCGGCCTGAGCGGCGCGGACCTCGACGGCCAGGTCGAGGATGGACCCGAGGATGACGGGCAGCGCCTGGGCGAACTCGGCCCACAGCTCCGCCTCGGTCCGCCGCACCCTCGGCCGCTCCAGGCGGAGAGGGAGGAGGCGTTCGGCGAGGTCGGGGCGGATGACGCCGACGTCGATGCCGGTCAGCAGCATCGGCCGGCGGTAGCGAGCGCGGACGACGTCGCCGTCGGTGAACAGGGCTCGCTTGATGTTCTCGGCGCCAGTGACGATGCAGCACATCAGGTCCGAGAGGTCCGGGCCGAGGTGGGAGAGGTTGTCCAGGCCGGTGACCCATCCGGCGGCGACGGCGGTGATGAGGTTCTCTTCGTCCTTCGGGGCGCGGCGCAGGTCGCCGCTCATGCCCTCGATGATCCGCACCAGCATCTTGCCGGCGGTGGACTTGCCCGCGCCCTGGGGGCCGGTGAGGAACGGGGCGGGGACCGGAACGTCGGGGCCGAGGCAGCCCACCAGCCACGCGAGGGCGAGGCTCTCGGCGCGGGCGTCGCTGAAGTTGCACAGCCGCATGAGCAGATCGATGCCCTTGCCGTCGGTGTCCTTGACCGGCAGGGGCAGTTCCCCGGTGAGCTGGGTGCGGCGCCAGCAGACCTCGCGCGGGTCGGGGGTGAGGATGTCCCAGCCGGTGGGGTGGATGCGGACGGACTTGCCGTCGTCGCGGCCAAGGTCGAGCCAGGTGGCGCCGTCGAATCCGGGGGCGACGCGGATGTGGACGGGCTGGACGTCCTCGGTGAGCGCGAGTGCTTCGATCAAGTCGAGTGCCTCCTTCAAGGCGGTTCCGTTGAAGACGCCGAGCCCGTCGCGGAACAGGCCGACCATGAGTTCCTGGCGGTGGCTTCCCGTGGTGCCCTGGGAACGGATGGGGCGGGCGACGGGGTGGCCGTTGCGCTGGGCGTAGACGGTGCCGTCGACCGTGCGGAAGTAGCGGAAGTGCTCCTGCGCGTAGTTGGTGATGATCTCGCGGGCCGGGTTCTTCTCGTCCTCGGCCACGGTCACACCCCCAAAGCGGCACGGGCGTTGGCCCACGCGTCCGTGCAGTGCCGCGGCGACTCCCCCTTGGCCTGCGCGGCCATGAAGAGCCGCTCGATGTGCGCCTCGGTCAGGCACCCGCACCGGCCATGGGCCGAGAGCACCGCGAGAAACGTTCGGTACACCGTGTTGTGGATCGCGGTGGCGGCGTCGGTGATGCGCTGCTCGGCCATGGCGATGCCGCGCTCCAGGTAGGCGGGCGAGCGGTGCCGGCACTCCCCGCCCCCGGCGGGCGCGGGCACGACGACCGTGCGCGGCGACGCCGGCCGGACCGTGGCGGGTGCCTTCGCGGCGAGCGCGGTCACGGCGGGCGGGACGGCGGTCATGGTGCCAGTGCCGGGGCCGAGCCAGCGGGCGTAGGACATCAGGGACTTGACGTCGACACCCTCGCGTACGCCGTTCACCGAGCGCACGGTGCCGGAGTAAATCCAGTGCTCGCCCCGCGTGGTCGGCACTGTACGGGTCGGCGGCAGCGTGGCGCGGGCCCACGCGACGGCCTCGGGGTCGTCCAGGTCGACGACGGTGACCCCGGCGCCGCCGGGGTGGTAGGCGACGCCCCCAGCGCGGCGCCAGGTGGCGGCCCAGGGGCCGGAGGACAGCACGGCGGGGTCGGTGGTGGCGGCGGCCCAGGCGTGGCACGGCCGCGGGCACTGGCACGGGCCGGGGGTCTTCATGTTCGGCCGCCCGCCGCACCGGTTGTCCCGGCAGTCGGGGCAGTTACCGAACGGGCGCTTGTCAGCGCTCAGCGGCAGCACCGGCAGGCCGCTGGCGGCGAGCGTGAGCGCGGCGTCGAGGGTGTCGAGGACGGGAGTCATGCGGCCACCTCCGCCCGGACCTGGGTGAGGAACTGGGTACCGATCCACTGGGAGTAGGCCGGGGGGATGGCCTCGGTCAGTTCCTCGCGGACGTCCGTCCACGTGATGCCCATCGCCGCCTGCAGCTCGGCCACGGTGGGCTTGCCACCGCCGTTGCCGTAGGCGGCGACGTACGGGCCGTCGAAGAACTCGCCGTGCCGCCACCCGCGCACCCGCCCCCGGTGCGGCTTGTGGGCGGGCCGAGTGACGGTCCAGCGGCCCAGTTCGAAGTTCCGGTGCCGCAGGACACCGAGCCTGAACATCTCGCCGCATAGGGTCAGGTCCTTGCGGATCTCGGCGCGGCCGTTGGGCTGCTCGATAACGTACGGGAGGCCGGATGCCTCCAACAGGGCCCTGGTCGGCGGGACGAGGTCCAAGTGCTCGCGCCCCCAGCCGCGAGACCGGTTCGTGCCGACCGTGAGCGTGCACTCGGCTTGGCACGGCGGAGAGGAGTGGATGAGCGTGTACCGCTCGATCTCGCCGGACTCGATCAGCGCGGCCAGGTACTCCAGCGCGTCGGCCTGGACGAAGGTGAAGGGGTAGTTGGGGCGGGGGCGGATGTCGACGCCGACGACGTCGAACCCTGCCCAGCCGTAGCCCGCACCGGCGCCGCCGGCGCAGGAGTACAAATCCAACACCGACGGGCGGTCGCCGTCTCGCCGGATCAAGGTCGGATGGGTCATGCTGGGTGTCTCCAGTTCTGTGAGAAGTGCTGGCAGACGAGGGCGGCCCCGGCTTTGTCGAGACGGGGGCCGCTCTCGGCGTTTCAGGCGGCGAACAGGGTGAAGTCGCCACCGCTGTTCGCGTCGCGGGTCTGCGGGGCCGCAGCGGGGGCCGGGCGGAGCAGGACGGGCGTGGTGGGGCCGTCGTTGTGGAAGCGCCAGGTGCCGACGTCGTGCTGCGGGCGCTCCGGGCGGTTCTTGTCGGGCGGGGTGTAGAGGCGGGACTCGTTCGGGTGAGTCGCGTTCCACTCCTCCGCACACACCTTGTGGACGGCCTCGTCGGCGTGGGACCGCATGGGGGTCGGCTTGCCGCACAAGCAGCAGGGCCGGTCCTGGAAGCGGTCGAAGTGCCGGGCCTCGCCCCAGTCCAGGTACGGGACGGCGTCCATGCTCACAGGTGGGGGATGGCGGCGAGGACGGCGGCGGTCAGGTTGTTGACGGGTCCGGCGGCGCCGGTGGAGGCGAGGAAGAAGCCGAACCCGGCGGCGATGAACGCGGAGCCGTAGCCGAGGGTGCGGGAGCGGAGCAGGAAGAACAGGACGAGTCCGAAGAGGAAGACCAGGGATATGGTCACGGCCATGCTGGTTACTCCTTGGCGGCTGGTCGGGGTGGCTGGGTAGGCTGCGCGGGCCCCGGGTGCTCGCAAGTTCGGGGTATGGACCGGTGGTTGTGCTGGCGAGCCCTTGCTGTAGGCGAGTCCCCGGTAGGGGGCGGCCGCCGGTCCGACGACGCTTCAGCGGGTGCCGGCGCGGTAGGTGGCGGTGGCGCGGTTGTAGAGCCAGCGGCCGATGCGTATGCGCTTGCCGGTGGTGTGGCAGCGGCGGCAGTCCTTGCCGCGCTTGAGCTGTCCCTTGCGGTCGGTCTTGAGCGCGTAGCCGAGTCCGCGGCACTTGCGGCAGTCCCCGAACGGCGAGGCCGCGCACTTCGCGGCGTAACCGAAGGTGACGACGAGCAGGCAGGCGATAGCGAGCAGGGCGGGGGTCATGAAGGGCCCTCCCGGGCGGTTTCCAGGGGTTTTCGCAGGTGGGGTGCTATGCGCTAGATCCCTGGTGAGAGTGTCTTTTGTGTGCTAGCGGGGGTGCTACCGGTAGCAGGTGTGGGTGCTACCGGTAGCACCGGTTCGGGCTATGCAGCACCAGGCTTCTTGTCACGCTCCGCAGTCACCTTGGTGAGGTCGGAGCGGACGATGCCGCGGCGGGTTGTGCGGTTTCCCTCGTCGGTGGTGCCGGCCACGTCGCGGGTCTTGATGCCGTGAGGCTTGAGCGCGCTGGTGACGTTCTCGCCCTTCCAGCCGCCGTAGACGTCGGGTCGCAGCTCGGCGAGCCGGGCGGCGATCCGCTCGTTCCAGACGCGCTCCTCGGCGGCGGGGACGACAGCAAGGATGTCGCCGAGCAGGTCGTAGGCTGGGCCGGTCACGACCTCAGGGGTCTCGCCCATGGCATAGCCGGTGAGCAGTCCGGCCTTTTCGCGGGCGGCGCGGGCGCGGGCGCCGATGGCCTCGGCGCCGGGGGCGTCGACGTAGACGGAGGAGACGATCCGGGCGTCCGCCCCCTCACCGACGAAGTAGTGGATGCCCTTGTCGCCCCACGCGAACATCGTGGCCCGCACGCCGCGCTTGTAGGCGGAGGTGCCCAGCACCATGTCGTTCTCGGTCTGGCCCATGACCTTCAGGCACCAGCGGGCACCGGCATTCGCCGAAATGCCCGTCGGCAGGGACTTGGCGTCCGGGCGCTGGGTGGCGAGCAGCAGGACGATCCCGGTGGCGGGGCCGCGCTTGACCAGGTCGGTCGCGATCTCCTCGAACTCCTTGCCGTGCTCGGGGTGCTCGAAGAGAACCTGGCACTCGTCCACCCCGACCACGATCGGGTGCAGCCCGAGCGACTTCATGTCCGCGAGTTGGGAGGTCACCTTGGACTCGGGGCAGATGTCCCGGGGCAGCGAGCGGATCACCTTCGTGCGGCGCCGCAGTTCCTCGCGCAGCGCACGGAAGTCGGCCAGCGCGTAGGCGATGGATTCGTCGTCGTCGCCGGCGGCGTGCCGGTGGGAGACGGCGTTGCCGACCGGGTCCAGGTCGCCGGTGCCCTTCATGTCGTAGGTGTGCAGCTCGGTCCGCGGGTCGAGCGCGGCGATGAGCAGCAGCAGGCGCAGGAGGAACGTCTTGCCCATGCGGGGGATCGCGCCGATCACTCCGGCGATGTACATCAGGGTGACGTCGACCCAGCGTCCGCGCTGGTCGGTGCCGTAGGCGACGGGCTTGAACAGGTCCACCGACCCGGACTTGGCCAGCGGCCACGCGGGCTTCTTCGCCTGGTTCATGTCCTGGTCGCCCACCCACAGCACCAGCCGGCCGGTGTGCTCGTTCGGCACCGCCTCGGGCCACACACAGCCGAGCGGACGCCTGAGGCCGGAGGCGAGGCGCTCGCGGCGCTCGATGATGTCGGTGACCGTGACGCCGAAGGGGAGGTTGCCCTCGGCGCGCCAGCCGGGGCCGTCGCGGGTGATCGGGGCGGTGAACTCGAACCCGTCCCGGCCCTTGCCCTGAGCCTGGTTGATCGCGGGGATACCGAGGGCGCCGAGAGCGCGCAGCACGATGTCGCTGGTGAGCTTGGTCGCCTTCGGCAGTTCGACCGCGCGATGGATGACGGGGTTGTCGGCCTTGCGGCCGGCGGCGCCGAGGGCGAGCAGGACGGTGCCGACCGAGAGGGCCTGGATCCATCCGGGGGCGAGGATGTAGATGGCGAGCGCGGCGAGCAGTCCGACGAACATGGCGAGCGCGGCGACCATCATCCGCAGCTTCACCCGACTGTCGCGCTGCGAGGACAGCCTCAGGTACTCCTCCGCGTCCTCACGGCGCACCGCGGCGGCGCGGACCGGTTCACCCTCCCGGTCGGCCACCCACCGCATCACACCCCCGACGAACCGAGCCGCACCGACAGGCGACTGCAGCGCAAGACGCGCGGCGTAGATCGGGGCACGAAGCGCGTGGTAGCCGACGGTGTGGGTGTAGTGACGCGCCACCCACCCGGCGGCGGTACGCAGCTCGGAGGTAGACCGCAGCCAGATGGGGATCACGTCGCGCCGCTTGGCCCCGGCCAGTCGACCGAGGTAGCCCGGCCCGGCCGTAACCGGCACCGGCTGGTCGACCATGACGCGCTCGCCCTCCGGCTCGATCGGCTCGACCGGCACGGTGGTCGCGGTGGTGTCGCGGGCGGCGCGGGCCTTGTCCAGGTCGACCACCTCGGCGCCGTCGTCACCGGACCGGTCGGCGTCCATCTCGGCTTCCAGGCGGGCGAACAGTTCGTTGTCGTCGTCGGAGTGCTTCACTGAAGTGCTTCCTCTCTGCGGGGAGGGAACAAGGGCCCGGGGCGGCCGGTGATGCTTGGCGGCTTGGCGGCCGCCCCGGGGCACAGCTACTTGCGGCCGTTCTTGGCGTTCTTCTCTGCGCGGTCGCGGGCGCGGTCGATGATGCGGTCGACCTTGCGCTCCAGGTCGGATCGGTCGGCGTTCTCGCCGGCGAGGGAGCGCTTGCACATGCGGGCGACGTTGAACGCGATGCGGGCGTGCTCGCCGGCGGTGAGCTTGGGGTAGTTCGGGTCCGGCTCGGTGTTCTTGCGGGCCATCGGATGCCTCCAGACGATGCGTCGGGTGGGTTGGGTCATCGGCGCAGGGTGAACTTGCAGCGGGGGCACGTGCGCGGGTTGGGACGCGGGACCGGCTTGCGGCAGCCCGGGCAGTGCGACCACTCCATGGACGTGCGGGCGGTGCCGAACGGGTTGGGGGTGCGGTTGGTGCCGAACATCGGGTTCTCCTGGTGGGTGTGGGTGGGCGCGGGACTGTCCCGGCTCCCCGCCCACCCCCGGGTGCGATGGCCTCGGGGGTGGACAGGCAGGCGTCAGTCGACCTTGCGGATCTCGTGGCTGTGGACCAGGACCGGGGCGATCCAGATGCTGATCCGGTCGACCGTCCAGCGGCCGTTGGTGAGCGGGCCGGGCGGGACCTCGTCCAGGACCCGGCCGGTCTTGCCGACCGCGCGGGGGTCGTCCTCGCACGCGACGATCAGCACCTTGTCTCCGGCCCGGAACATGTCACTTGCCCTTTCGGCGGGCGCGGCTGAGGGTCTTGGCCGCCGCCTTGCCGTCCGGCCCGCCGATGGACTTCACGACGGTGTGGACGCCCCAGGCGAGGGCGACGGCGAGGAAAGCGAGCAGGGCCAGGTTCGCGGCGATCGCGGTCAGTGCACCGACGAGCAGTGGGCCGAAGTAGACCCCGGCCGCGACCGCGCCGGCGCCGACCCCGGAGCCGAGCGCGATGCGCTGGACGGTGCGGTCGGGCGGGGCCTGGTGGATGTGCTGGTGGATCACCTGCGGCGCCGCCGACTGCGAGACGGCGGGGAGGTGGTCGGCGTAGGTGTAGGTGCCGTCCGGGAGCTGTACCACCCGGACCGGCTCGGGCAGGTTCGTCATGGCCGTGTCCTTTCTGGCGGGTCAGGCGGCCAGCGCGAGGGCCGCGAGGGCGAGGGCGAGGATGTGGGCGGTCTGGTCGACGTGCGCGGCACCACCGTTGGCGGCCCACGCGCCCTGACCGCTGTGCTCCATCCACCAGCGGACGGGCCAGCGGCGGTCGATGAACGCGTGCGTGCCACCGATCCAGGCCAGTGCCACCACAGCGGCCGGGACGCTCACGGTCACGCCGTCGAGCAGCGCGGCGCCGGCCGCGAGGGCGAGCCCGCAGGCGGCGACGTGGGTGGCGGCGTGGGTGAGGTTGGCGCGCCATCCGGCCGGGCCGTGGTCGGCCTTGTGGGCGGCCTGGTGGTCGGTCTGGAACGGGTAGTCGGCCAGCAGGTGACCGAGGTAGAGCAGCACAAACAGCGTGGCGAACATGGCGTTCTCCTCGGTGCCGCTCAGGCGGCGGTGGCGGTGTCGGGGTAGGCGCAGGGCGTGCACATGCCGAGCGACGGCGGGATGCGATACCCGGCGTCGCGCCCGCACTCCGGGCACACCCGTCGCGCGGCGTTCGCGCGTTCCAGGGCGGCCCGCTTGGCGGCGGTCATCGGGCGGACCGGCAAGGCCAGGTCGACCCGGTAGAGGTAGGCAACGAGCGGGCCGCGCCGGCGGCGGGGCCGTTCGAGCTGAGCGGCGACATCCTGACCGCCCGGGCGCAGACCTTGTGCCCGGAGCTGCCGGTACGTCGCCAACCCCTCCGGGGCGAGACGCCACCGGTAGACCGGGATCGCGCTCACGCCGCCGTCCTCTCAGCCTTCAGGGTGTCGCGCAGCCACCGCCCCTTCTCTGGAGACGTACGAAGCGCCTTGCGGATCCGGTCCGCCGTCAGATGCTCAACCGGCCACGACTCGGTGAACTGCCGCGCCTCGGCCAGCAACTCGTCCTTCGAGCGACGCGGCATCGCGGTCTTGGCCGCCTCGGGCACTCGGCGGGTCACCCGGCGCGGGGTCGACTGCTCGGCGGCGACCGCACGGACCACGGCTGAACCGGTCGACTCCACCGGCGCCACCACAGCAGGCGGCGGGATGGACTCTTCCGGCTCGAACAAGTCATACGACCACGGCGCGGCCGGGGCGGAGTCCAGGGCCGGAACGGGCTGCTCAGAGGTAGACCGTTCCATGCTGGTCTGGGTCGATTCCTCCGCATTTGCGGGGTGGATCGGTAGGGTGGACCGGTCCACCTCCAGCTCTACCGTCATGCCGTCCGGCTGCTCGACCGGTCCGGCGGGAAGCTCCGGCGCGGTCGAGGTCGGGGTGATGGTGAACATGGCGGCGAGGGCGGCGTTCGCGCCGTCGGTGAGCTGGGCGCGCTGGACGTCGAGCAGCCGCTCGCCCAGCGCGAGGTCACCGGCGCCCACCTTCCGTGCGAGCCGCCAAGAGACCCGCTCAGACCACCACTGCACCTTCTTGCTGGGGTGATTGGCGGCCCGCGCCCGGTGATAGGCGAGGGACTGAACGACCTCGGCCGAGCGGCGCTCGGCCTCGGCATCGCGGCCCTCGCGGTAGACCACGATCCGCCGAGCGAGGAACGCAGCGCCCTCGGCGGACGCGGTCATGCCGAGCGGGGTCAGGGCGTAGATGACCATCTCACCCGGGGTCTTGGCGGCCATCGCCGACATCGCCGACGCGGCGGCGGGAAGAGCCCACAGCCCCGCCCGGATCACCCCCGGGGCGGACTGCCCCAGCAGCGTCAGCCCGAGCAGCACGATCGCCAGAACCGCCGTCGCGCCCTCACCGGCCGCGACCGCACCCACCGCCGTGCCGGAACCGTAAGCGGCCCGAATGTTGGTGAAGGTGCCGAACGCGCCGGCGCCGCCGGTGGCGAGCATCGGCACGAACGCGAGACCCAACACCACCCGCTGTACGCGGCTCAGCGGCTTTCCTGCGGTGTTCACGACTCGCCCCGATCCTTGCGGGCCACGTAGAGCAGCCGGGCGACCGCGATGACCCCGAAAGCCGCTAGGGCGCCGGCGTAGTGGACGTCGCGACGGTCGAAGACCAGGCCGAGGACCTCCACAGCAGCGCACGCGAGCATCAGGCTCCAGAAGGTGAGGCGGTTCATGCAGCACCGCCCGCCAGCGCCAGACCGGCGCGGTTCGTCAGGTTCCGGCGCTCGACCAGGACCCGGTTACGGGCCCGGCGGATACGCCGCTCGTCCAGCTCGCTCGCCGGGCGGTCAATGGTCATGATCTGCGCGTCGAGCAGCTCGACCTCCGCCAGGATCAGCGGCATCTCAAGCTCGATCGCATCCAGCTCCGCATCCGACGGCTCACCGTCGAACGCGACGGCCGTAACAGCCGCTTGAAGTGCAGCGATGGACTTCATTGGGTGTGTTCCTCTCTGACAGGAACGGCCCGAAACGAACCCCCGGAGTAGCCGCTCCGGGGGTTCACGCCGTTAGAACCGAACTCCGGCTCCCCTCGACCCCGCCCGTACGGCACCCCGCGACGGGGCCCGGACGGGCGGAGGAGGCAACCGGCCGCAGCCGGACGGCTGCGGAAAGGCTGGGTTGCGCTGTTCCGCAAGCGAGGACAGAACCCGCATGCGCCGCCCACTTCTGCCAGAGGGGGGCGGATACCTCAGCACTCTGTTCAGTTCTCAAGCAGCGAGCGCCCGGGGCCCACCCCGTGGAGGTGAGCGATCCCGAACTGTTCGTGCGTTCGCCTTGGACCTCCGCCGGTTCAGGCAAGCGAGGGCTAAGGCTTCGCTCCGGGCCTCTCGCGAGGTCGATGCGATACCTCTATTACAGGTACTGCATCGACTTGCGTCAAGCAGGGGCTGCGGAGTTCTTCGTTTTCGCGCCGGGACTTCTTGGCGCACCATCAGAATCGCGCCAGGTCAGGGGCGTTGTTCACCCCGCGCATGGACACCTTGGGGGCATCTGGCTACGGTCAAGAGGTCCCAAGACGTCCCACCCGGGGGTGAAGATGTCCAAGCCCAATGAGCGCTTACGGTCCGCCCTGCTCGCCAAGGGGATGACCATCCAGCAACTCGCCGAGGCCATCGACGTCAGCGCAAAGACCGTCGAGCGCTGGATCACTCAGGGGAAGGTTCCGTACCGGCGCCACCAGTACGCCGTCGCGACTCAACTCGGCACAGATGTCACGACGTTGTGGGACGACGGCCGGGCCGTTGAGACGTCCACGGATCTGAGCAAGGCCGAGATCGTGACGGTCTACCCCCACCGGCACATGGTGCCGGCGGGGCTGTGGCGCGAGATGTACGGCCGGGCGTCGAAGCATGTGGACGTGCTCGTCTACGCCGGGCTGTGGCTCTCCGAGGACCCCCAGTTCCATCAGATCCTGAAGGCCAAGGTCTCGGGCAACGCCCAGGTGCGGCTCATGCTCGGTGATCCGGCGTGTGACGCGGTCAGGCAGCGCGGGATCGACGAGGGGCACAGGATCATGGATGGCAAGATCCGTAACGCTCTGATGAACTACCGGCCGCTCCTCGCCAGCCACCCCGAGATCGGCCTCAGGCTGCACGACGCGACGCTGTACAACTCCTTGTTCCGGGCGGACGACGAGATGCTCGTGAACACCCACGTGTACGGGATCGGGGCGTACCTGGCCCCCGTACTCCACTTGCGCCGCCTCCCCGGTGGCGGGCTCTTCGACACGTACGCCAATAGCATCGAACAGACCTGGGGCGGCGCACGAGCGGTGGCCGACCACGACTACACGGGAGCCTGATCATGGGACGCATCGACTACCTCCACGATCCTGAGGCGCCGCCCGCGAACAGCGTCGTTCCTTCCGTCGTGGCATTCGTTCAGAACGATGCCAGCCAGGTGCTGATGATTCAGCGCTCGGACAACGGCCGTTGGGCGCTGCCTGGCGGCGGCCACGATGTCGGCGAGTCCATTAGCGACACCGTCGTTCGAGAGGTCTGGGAAGAGACCGGCATCAAGGCTGAGGTGCTCGACCTGTCCGGGATCTACACCGACCCCGGACACGTCATGCTGTACGACGACGGCGAGGCGCGGCAGCAGTTCAGCATCTGCTTCCGGGCGCGGCCGGTCGGCGGGGAGATCCGCACGAGCAACGAGACGACGCAGGTCCGCTGGGTGGACCCGGCGGACCTGGCCGAACTCGACATTCACTCCACGATGCGGCTCCGCATTCAGCACGCGTTGGACCGGACCCGCACCGCGCCCTACATCGGCTGAGCCGCGCCGGCCTTCGCCTCGGAGAGCCTGGTGAGCACGCGCACCGTGCACAGCAGGATCTCCGGCTCGGCGCGCCGGATGAACTGCCCGATCAGGCTGTCCACGCCGTAGCGACCCGCGATCTCGTTGATGCGGTCCACGGGGTTCGTGGGGGTCCCGTCCGGCGTGGTGTTCATGTCGCAGAAGCAGAGCGCGTCGGCCAGGTGCTCTTCCTCCCGCGGGAACTCGGCTTCCAGTTCCTCCCGCATGCCCCTCGCCTCCGCCTCCATCCAGGCGCAGGAATGGTGGGCGACCAGCCGCACGACGCGCTCGTCGGCGCCGACGCTGCGGAGGTAGCGGGCGCCGTCGAGCGGGTGGAAGCCGGTCTTGGCGAGGTCGGGCGAGTAACCGATGTCATGCAGAACCGCCGCGGCTTCCAGCAGCTCGGCGTCCGGCCCAAGGATCTCCGCGATCGCTCGGGCTCGCTCGGCGACGCCGAGGCAGTGCTGCCAGCGGCGCGGGAGCGGGTCGGCGAGCAGCGACTCCGCGAGCGGGTAAGCCCATTCGGTGAGCGTGGCAGTGGTCAAGACTTCGAGTCCTCCTCGTGGGACGGCAGGGCCCGGACGGACCGGCGCTTTCCCTGCCCCCCTTCGGTGAGCAGGCCGGCGGCCTCCAACTGGGCCATGGCCTTGCTGATGGTGGGGCGGGACACGCCGAGCCGGGTGCTCAATTCCCCTTCGCTGAGGAAGACTGCCCCCACCTCCAGACCCTCAGCCGTGATGAGCGCGGCGATCCGCTCGGGGAGCGGCCGGCGGTCTACGGACTCCCCCGCCCGCACTACACGCCACCGGGCCCCGGGCACCGGCTCAGCGACACCCTCCTTCTGGAGCGCACGGAACGCGCGGAGGGCCACCCCGCGAGATACGCCGTGCTCGGCGGTGACCTCCGCCAGCGACGGCAGTTCGGTCATGCTCGCGTCGGCGGCGATCTGAGCCTTGAGCTGATCGGCAATCTTCAGGAAGGTTCCGCGAGGGCTCGCTTGCTCCGCCACCTGATCTCTCCTCCACTCCCGTCTTGAACCCCAAGCGTCGCACGACCCCCCGCCGGATTTGACCAGGCCAGTCGACGAGGAACCGAACGTCGACCGATCGACCAGAAACATCGCCTTCGCACCATGCGTTCACCCCGGCCTTCGCCGTGACGTGAATCTCGGTTGGCTGTCCGTACAGCGGACCGCATCATGACCGGATGACCTCACAAGAACCACTGCGAGACGAGGAGCTCTGGCAAGCCTGCGTCGATGCCCAGAAAAAGCTCGCTCATCGCCAGTCGCTGTTCTTTCGGCAGGCCAAGAGCAAGACCGAAGTACTCAGGTCTGCCCTGTCGGCCGACAGCTGGCAACGAGCGGCGGCGCTGGCGTACCTCGGGGAACTACATGCTGACCCCACTTTGCTACCGCAGCTTGCTGACCTGGCAATGTCGCCCGGCTGGGCTCTTAAAGCACGCCAAGCCATCGTCAACATCCCTCGCGAGCAGCTCTTTCCCTGCCTCGAAGAACTTCTCGCGGCTCATCTCCCTCAGCTCACCGATGGGGACGACGACTACTACTCCCGGTGGGCGGAACTCCTCGTACATGCGGAAGCCTGGGCTCTGCTCGCCCAAGTGGTCAAGGCAGCACGAAGATCGTCAAACCCCGATGTCCGACAGGTCGCCTCATGGGTCAATGAGTCCTACGGCGCATTGATCGCAGATGCACTCGATACCCTGCCATCACTCAGCGAGAGCGGTTCCTCAGTCCCCTCGAACCAAGAGGCATCCTGACGACTCAGCCGTATGAGGCGGCGTCTCCCCGGAGAAGTCGCGCTCGCTGCACGAACTCGCACCGGAATGACTCCCTCCGGTGAATACGCGGAGAGACCTCGCGGGAAGCGTGCCAGCGAAGCGAAAAACGCCAGGTCATCGCCCACGTGATCGTGGTGCGGCCAAGTCCCTTCTAAGCACTTGGCCGCAGGTTCGAGTCCTGCCGGGGGCGCACAGCCAAGACCCTCCTTCGGGAGGGTCTTTTTGCTGGTCAGGGCGGTTTTCAGCCGGTGGCGGGAACCTCGGGGAGAGGTCCTTGGATGGCCGGATCCGTCCGGCTGGAACCGGCCAGGGCGGCCTCAGGCAGGTGGGTGCCGGGGGCATTTCCTGCCAGGCGTGATCTCTTCCGCACCCTGGGTGACCTCGGCCAGACTCGTGGACACCGGGAGGGCGACAAGCTCCCGGGACCGTCGGAAACGGCCGCCGATGCCGCCGTCGACGAGGAGCCCCCACTCATCGCCTGGAGAGAGCCATGTCTGCTTCGCGTACCTCGATGCGTCTTGCCGCCGCCACGCTCGTCACCGTGATCGGACTCGGCGCCGCCTCGCACCTGGGCGCCGGCCACCTTCCCGTCCGCGCCGGTGCGGGCTGGGACACCACCCCCGTCACGCTCGCCGACGGCGCCGGCTGGGACACGGCGCCGCTGACGGCCGACCCCGCCACCGACGGCGCCGGCTGGGACTGACCGGGTCAGTCCGTCCAGCCCGCCTTCGACGCCAGGACGCCGGCCTCGAACCGGCTGCGTGCCCCCAGGCGGGCCATGAGCTCGGACACGATCCGGCGCTCGGTGCGCAGGCCGATGCCCAGCTTCTTCGCCGCGATCTCGTCGGTGGCGCCCTGCGTGAGCTGGCGCAGCAGTTCCCGCTCCTGCGCGGTCAGACCGGCGTCGTCCCGGTCGCGGACGCTGCCGAGCACCGCGGCGCGCTCCCACACCTGCTCGAACAGGGACACCAGAGCGGTCAGCACACCAGGGCCGGTCAACTGCACCGCCCCCTTCCTGGTGTTGTCCGGGTCGATGGGCAGCAGGGCGACTTCGCGGTCGAAGAGGACCATGCGCAGCGGCAGGGAGGGGACGGTGCGCACCTCGCCGCCGTTGTCGTGCAGCCAGTGCGCGTACTCGACGGTCGGATTGTCGTTGCGGACACTGTCCAGGTAGACGGTCAGGAGGCGTACGCCGCGGCGCATCAGGTCCGCGTCGAGCGGCCGGCTCGCCTCCAGGCTGGCCGCGGACTGGGCGCCGCCCGGCATGAACGACAGGCACTCGTCGGTGCTGCGATGGGCCAGTTCCTCGAGTCGGGCCTGGATGGCGTCGATTCCCTGGAGGTACTCGACGCCGTGCCGTTCACCGGTGCGCAGTTCGGCGTACTCGGCGAGCAGGGTGCTGATGGCGGCCTGCGACTCGGCGAACTGCTGCTGCTGGGCGAGGAGCTCGGCCTGTTGGCGCTGGAGCAGGAGCTGGAAGCCCAGGTTGGGGCTGACGGGGCGGAGTCCGCCGGGGGCCTGGAGGGAGCGGCGCAGGAGGTTGAGCTCGGCGAGCCGGTCCAGCGCCTCGCGCACGTCGGACTCGGACCGCGACAGATGGTCCGCGAGCTCGCCGACTCCCCAGTCCTGGTGCGTGAGCATCAGGCGGTAGACCCTTTCGGCGTCCGCATCCAGTCCCAAACTCGCCAGCACAGCGACCCCCCGGTCTGTGTCCCAAAAGCCGATTCGTCCCCGCCGGTCCATCGTCGGGGAACGATCCTTGCAGGTCAGGGGCCGCTCGACAAGACTCATCCCCACGACGGTCACGCTCGGTGAAGGGATCCCGCCCGACCGTCACCTGGCTGGAAACAGCTCTCGCGGGCAGGTGGCTGCCGGGCGCGGTTCATGCCAGTGGCCAACTCTTCCGGCGTTCAGGACAGTTCGGCAGACTGGCGATCATGAAAGGTTCGGCAGGCCGGTACGACGGATCCGCACCCCGCCCCAGGCCCCGTTCCCGAGGGACCGCCCGCATGGCCGGGAGGCCTCATGTTCATGACCACAGCCACGCTCGTCGCGACCGATGCCGCCCCGCACCGCGTGCTGGAGGCGGCGGCGGTCACGGACATCGTGTGGGCGTCCGCGAGGCCCGCGGACCGTCTTGAGCATGTCCACGCCCAGTCCGAACCGGGCCGGATCGAGCTGACCTTCTTCCACCGCACGCGCGACCCCGCCGAGGCGGTCTGCACCGCAGGGGAGATCTGCCTGCGCGTGCTGAAGACCAGCCCTCCCCTGGCGCATTGGCGGATCACCGCCGCCCCCCGGCTTCCCGACCCCCTCCCCGGACCGGGCCCCCTGCCCGCGTGACACCGGCCCCGCAGCGACCACCGGCCGGTGTCGTCGACCGGGGCCACCGGCCGCCCCCGCTTGGCCGGAGCCGCGTCGTCCTGCGAGGATCGCCCGCCATGGACTACACCCTGCACCGCGTACGACCCGAGGACTGGCCCGCGTACCGCGCGATACGCCTGGAGATGCTGCGCGACACCCCGCTCGCCTACCTCGAGACGGTCGACGACGCACTCGGCCACCCGGACTCGGAGTGGCAGTTCCGCACGACGCGGGCCGCTAGCCCCGGCAACATCGGCGTGGCCGCCGTCGAGCCCGAGGGCGCGTGGGTCGGAGTCATGAACGGGTTCCTGCCGGCGCCCGACACCGCCAAGCTCGTCGGCGTCTGGCTGCACCCCGACCACCGGGGGCCGGCCGGTGGCGTGGCGACGGTCATGCTGGACGAGATCGTGCGCTGGGCACGTGAGGAGACCGCGGCCGAGCGCCTGGTCCTCCTCGTCCACGAGGAGAACCACCGGGCCATCGCGTTCTACCGCCGCAGCGGCTTCGTTCCCACGGGCCACGAGGAGCCGTACGCGCTGAACGAGAGCCAGCGGGAACTGGAGATGGCGCTCCCGCTGCGCGGCTGAGGCGACCGACCGCCGCCGGAACGCACGAGAACGGGGTGCCGGCCGGAGGCATTCCCTGAGCTGGCGGAACGCCGAGAACCGGGTGCCGGCCGGAGGCGTTCCCTCCGCCGGCGGAACGCCGAAAACCGGGTGCCGGCCGGAGGCGTTCCCTCTGCCGCCGGAACGCCGAGAACCGGGTGCCGGCCGGAGGTGCTCCCTCCACTGCCGCCGGCACCCGGTGACTGTTCGTCCTCCGCTCGCGCCCTCGCCCGGTCAGGCCGCGCCGCTCAGGATCTCCTCCCGCGCGCCCGCGCCGCACGAGGCACAGGCGTCGTTCTTCTCGTACTCCTCCGCCTGGACCCCGTACTCCATGGAGTCGAGCAGCAGCTTGGCGCCCAGGGACCTGGCCGGCAGACCCAGCAGGAAGCGCAGCGTCTCGTTGACGGCGGCGGCGGAGACCATGGCGTTGAGCGGACCGTAACTCGGCGCCTGGTAGGACCGGTTGTAGTCGGTGAAGTCGGTGCCCGCCAGGTCGCCGTCGTTGTACGAGGCCAGGCTCGTGTCGGCGAAGTGGCACTCCAGGCAGGCCGTGCGGCCGGGGACGACGAGGGGGCCGACGATGCCCATCGTGTCGAGGTAACCGGCGCAGGTGTACGGGACGCCGGTGCGCACGGACGCCTCGTTCAGCCAGCGGTGGACGTCCTGCGGGGTGTCCGCGGAGAGGATGACGAGGTCGCAGCCGGCGAAGTGCCGGACGGCGAAGTCGGGCCCGTCGAAGAGCTCGTTGACGATGTCGACGCGCACATCGGCGTTGCGCTCGGCGACGCGGCGGGCCAGGGCCTCGACCTTCGGGGTGCCGACGTCGCCCTCGGTGTAGAGGAACTGGCGGGTGAGGTTGGTCGTCTCCACGACATCGGCGTCGGCGACCACCAGCCGTCCGACACCCGCGGCGGCGAGCATCATGGCGACGTTGCTGCCGATGCCGCCGGTGCCGATGAGACCGATGGTGCTCTTCCGGATGATCTCCATCGGGTCGCCGTCGTAGCCGGAGACGCCGAAGTAGAGGCGGTGCCGGCTGTACCGCTCGTCGCGGTCGACCCAGTGCGGGGTGAGCACGCCGGCGCCGAGGAGTTCGCCGAGGAGCGTCCGGGCCTCGTCCGCGCTCAGCCCGGAGCGGGCGGTCACGGTCGCGAGCGCCTCGTCCTCGGGGACGGGCTTCGAGAAGGCGGAGAGGACGTGGCGCAGGTACTCCGGGGCGTCCTCGATGACCAGCGCCGCGGGCGGCATGAGGCCGATCATGAGGTCCTTGCCCGGCTGCAGGACGGAGAGGCCCTGCCGCAGATTGATCGATGTCATCGGGTGCCTCCGTGTGCCGCCACGGGGGCGGTTGCGTTCGGGGTATTCGGGGTGTTCGGGATGACCGCGCCGGTCCGGGTGCCGGTGGCGGTGGCGGTGACCGTCGCGGTGGCGTCGGTAGCGGTCGCGGTGCCGGTGGCGGTGGCCGTCGCGGTACGGGGGGACAGCAGCCGCCCGCCGCCGAGGACCAGCAGCGCCGCGACGACCGAGAAGAGGGTCAGGAACACGGCCGCTCCGGGCGGTCCGGCCAGGGCGAGCACCGCGCTCGCCACGGCGACGGAAACCGGCTGGACGGCGGACTCCAGGGACTGGACGGCCGTCATCGTCTGGCCCAGGTGTTCCATCGGCACGCGCTCCTGGATGAGGTTGGAGCGGGAGACCGCGTAGACCATGCCGCAGAGGTTCACGACGAGCATCGCCGCTGCCGCGCCGAGCCACGACGGGACGGCGAAGAGCGCGGCGCCGACGGCCATCCACAGGGCGGCACGTCGCATCACCGGCTCCTTGGGCCGGTCGGCGAGGCGCTGGCAGATCAGCGTGCCGAGGAAGAGGCCGACGCCGGCGGCGCTGGTGACGACACCCGCCTCGGTCGGCCCGTCGCCGTACACGTCCCGGACGGCGAAGACGGCCAGGGTGCCCAGCGGCGCGTACACGATCGCGACGGCGGCGATCGAGCTCAGGAACCGGCCGGCGCCTTCGGCCCTGCGGAACCAGGTGATGCCTTCGGCGACGCTCTTGCGCATGGGCGCGGCGGAGGTGTTCCCCGGTGTGGTCGGGGTGCCGATGGTGAGCACCACGCCCGCGATGGCCAGGAAGGTGAGGCTGTCGAGCAGCATCAGCACGTCGGCGGACGTGATCTGGAGCAGGAACCCGCCGGCCGCGGGGCCGAGCACCGAGGCGGAGGTCCAGGCGCTGGCGAAGGCCGCGTTCACCTTGCTGCGGCGGTCTCCGTAGACGCGGGGGATGGTGACGAACGTGGCCGTGCGGGCGAACAGGTCGATGGCGTTCATCGCGTACGCGACGAGGCCGATCAGCCATACGGCGGCGGTGGACGCGCCGGCGGCGAGCGGGATCGTCAGCACGAGGCCGGCCTGGAGGAGGTAGGCCCACAGCATCATCGCGCGAGGCGACCGGCGGTCGGCGAGCACGCCGACCAGGGGGCCGGGAAACGCCTTGGGGAGCTGCGTGGCGAGGGCGACGCCGCCCATCGCGGCGAAGGAGTGCGTCCGGTCGAAGACGAGAAGGGGGAGAACGATGTTGAAAACACCGTTACCGAAGGCGTTGACCCACATCCCGGCGAAATGGCGACGGAATCTGGAGTCACGCCAGATGGATTTCACATCGGATGATTCCGAGTTCTTCGTTTCCGTTTTCACCATGGGCCGTTGCGCCTCCGAACGAACCTTGAAGCGGGGGATGGAAGCCGAGTGAAGCCGCTGCCGCGGGCCGGGAACGGGAGACCCGCACCCGGCCCGCGAGGCAACTGCTACTAGTTGAAGACCCGACCGGAGACGGCCTTGGCAGCGACAACCTTGACGATCTTCAGCATGATTACTCCTGAGTGTTATCGAGATTCCCGGGATTTCCTCCCGGTGTCGCCTCCGTTCGTTGGCGACGAGTTAATGATGTCCTGCCGGACGCGCCCGTGGAAGGCTTTTCCGTGGCATCAACCGCGCCGGGCAGGAAGCTGCCGGAGAGGATTCGGGACGCCCGCCGGAAAGGCCACCAGAAGGCCGCCAGAAAGGCCGTCAGAAAGGCCGCCGGAAACACCTCCGGGGAACGCGAAAGCCCCCCGAGCGACGAGCTCGGGGGGCCGGCGGTGCGCCCTGTCGGCATGCCCTGTCGGCAGCCTTTCAGCGCCTCCGGAAGGCGCGCAGCAATCGCGCCGTGTGCCGTTCGGTGCCGGGATCGAGGACGAACAGCGGCAGCGCGTGAACGGCGTGGTGCCAGAAGGAGATGTCCATCGTCGCCTTGATGGACGCGTGGAAGGCCAGCGAGGACAGCCCCAGTGCGCGGGGGCGTCTGCGCAGGGCGATCTGCGCCGCCGGGAAGAGGAGTTCGAAGGCGAGCGTGGCGGCACTGGCGGTGGCCGCCACCGTCATCGGCCGCCGGCTGAGCCACTTCCCGGCCCGGGTGCCGAGCTCGGCCCAGCTCCCGCGCAGCGTACGGCCGTCGGCCCACGCCGGGCCGCTCAGCAGCAGCTTGGAGAGCCCGGACTGGAAGTACAGGCAGCCGTAGTAGAGGCGCATGGCCAGCAGCACGGCGGTCGCGACCTCGGACGACGGTCCGTCCTCGTCCGAGTCGGTGTCACCACCCTCGTATCCAGAGCCGGAGCCGGACCCGGAGACGGACCCGGAGCCGGCGAGGCTGCCGCGCGAGTCGGTCAGGGAGAGCAGGAGCAGATAGACGTTGAGGTTGGAGTTGTAGTTCCACGCCCGCTGGTCGAACTGGGCCACGTGCCGCTGCACGGCGGCGAACGACACGTTCGCCGCGAACTTGAGGGCCTTGCTCTCGGCACCGAGCGTCCAGGCCGCCGTCGTCACGAAGGCCAGCCGCCGCAGGGCCTCGTACTGCTCCGCGGTCAGCCGGCCGGGGGAATCCTGTTCGCCCTCCTCCTTCCGGCTCCACTCGTCGACGAGGGCGTCGCCGGGCGGCAGGTGCCAGAGCGTGTTCAGTACCGCCAGACCGGTCGTGAGCCGTGCCAGGGCCAGGCGCCGGCGCGCCCCCGGGATCTCAGGCAGCATGCTGCGCCTCCTCGTTCCGCTCCGCTTCCTCGACGAGCGGTTCGACGAACCGCCAGAGCGTGGCCTCCTGTCGAGGGGCCACGACGCCCGTAGGGTCGTACCGGTGGACGAGTTCGGCCCACGTCACCTCCGTACGGTCGAAGGGCGAGCAGGTCCGGAAGTCGACCTCGACGAAGTACAGCTCCATGGCTACGAACCGGCGCCCCGGCCCCGGCCGGAACGACGCCTTCACCTCGTCCCAGGCCCGCCGGCTCCGACGGTTCAGCCGCTCCAGCGCCTGCCGGCAGAACCGGTCGCGGACCTCGATGTCGTCCTGCGCGTGGAAGACACGCTCCAGTACGGACACCACGCGGAAGAACTCCAGCGGCAGCAGCGACCACGGGTCGGTGGGCCCGAGAGCCTGCCCGTCGTCCGTGAACAGCCGTACGCGCATCTGCAGCGCCTGGTCCCGCTTGTGGTACGCGAACATGTTGAAGGTGCAGAACGGCCACCGGTTGGTGTTGAGGACCGTGTGCACCACCTGGCCGACGAGATAGGCGGACGTCCCCGCGAGGATCGCCCGACTGAGCAGCTTGGCCCGGGGTACTGGGGACACGTGCGCTCTCTTTCGATGGGACGCGTACGCCGCCCATGCCGGCGCACACTGCGGTCACCGTCGAGTCTCGGCAGCCCGGATCCCCGGCGGAACCCATGGCCGCTGGCATGAACCGCGCCTGGCACCGTCCTGCCCGCCCGTGCCGCTCGCCCGGCCGGGCAAGAGCGGTCGGCCGCGGGTGACGGTGGCGTCGCCGCGGGTACACAGCTGATGTGAACACGACGCTCGGCCCAGGCCGTATCGCCCGCATCGGACGGCTCCTCCAGGACGGGGTGCGCGACCGGGTGTATCCCGGGGCCGTCTGGGCGGTCGGCGACGCCTCCGGGGGGACGGCGGGCGGGGCGGTCGGGCGCCTCGCGCCGGACCGCGGGCCCGCCGTCCCGCACACGCTGTTCGACCTCGCCAGTCTCACCAAGGTGATCGCCGTGTGGCCGGTGGTCGGGACGCTCGTCGAGGCGGGAAAACTGCAACTGGAGCTGCCGCTCGGGAGCTTCTGGCCGGAGGTGGCCGGGTATCCGCTCGGGGACGTCACCGCGCTGCAGCTGCTCACGCACACCGCGGGGCTGCCGCTGCGGGCCAACCTCAGGGCGCTGTACGGGACGGATCCGCAGGACGTGCGGGACGGGGTGCTGCGGGAGGTGTTGCGGCGGCGGGCCGGGGAGGCGGTGGAGTACACCGATCGGGCGGCGCTGGTGCTCGGCTATCTGGCGGAGTTCCTGACCGGGCGGCCGCTGCGGGAGCTGGCGGAGGTACGGGTGTGGGAGCCGCTCGGGATGACGGAGACGCGGTACGGGCCGCTGCCCGCCGCGGCGGCCGCGCGCTGCGCGCCGACGGAGTACGACGAGGAGTCCGGACGCCATCTCCAGGGCACCGTGCACGACTTCTCGGCGCGGCTGCTCGGCGGGGCGTGCGGGATCGCCGGGACGTTCTCGACGGCGGGTGATCTCGGGCGGTTCCTGCGGCAGGTGCTCGACCCGGTGCGGCCGCCGTTCGGGGCGGAGTGGGCGGCGGACTCGCTGCGCGACCGTACCGGCGGGCTCTCTCCCGTACGCGGACTGTTCTGGCATCCGGCGCCCGGCACGGCGGTACGCGACGACGTGTGGGTGCACTACGGCTTCACCGGGACCGGGATGTGGGTCAGTCCGAGCCGTGGGCGCTGGGCGGTGCTGCTCACCAACAAGCTGTACTTCACGCGGGACACCGGGCCGGTGACGGCGGTCCGCGACGCGTTCCGCCGGGCGGTGTTTCCGGCCGGGTGAGCCTGGTGACCGAAGGGGGGACGGATCGTTGCACGCCGTAAACGATCAGGCAGGCGAGCGAGGAGTGCGAGTGACGACGTTGCGGGAGGACACGGAGCTGGTCCTGGGGGATGCCGAGCTGGTACGACAGGCCGCCCGGGAGCTGGCCGAGGGGCGCGCCGTCGTGCACGGCTTCGCCAACTTCTACGCGATGACCGCCCGCGCCGACCGCGAGGTGGTCGCCCGGGTGAACCGGCTCAAGGGGCGCCCGGACGGGCAGGCCGGCAGCGTCACCACCGTCCCGGCCGGCATCCCGGGCCTGTTCGACTGGACCCGGCTGCCGGCCGACCTGCCGCGGCGGCAGGTGCGGTCGCTGATGGAGGAGCTGTACGAGCTGGGCCCGTTCGGCTTCCGGGGGCCCGCCGCCGACCGGATCCCCGGGCACCTCACGGCCGACCGGGACGGCGTGCGGACCGTGCAGGTCATCGCGCCCGGGCGGCACTGCCCGTCGAACGCCTTCCTCGCCGCCGCGCAGGAGCGGACCGGTACGGACCTCCTCTTCGTCACCTCCGCCAACCGCTCGCGGGAGCTGCCCCATTGGCGCGGCGAAAGTGCCGTGCGGGACTTCGGCCACGAGCCGGGCGTACGGGTCCTGGTGCACGCGGACGACGGCGCGGCCCGGCTGCGGTACCCGTACCACGCGCCGGTGTCGGTGAGCGTGGTGTCGTTCCACCGTCCGGCGGGGTACGGGCGGGGCGGGCTGCCCGCGCTGACGCTGGAGCGGGCCGGGTCGCTGTCGGCCGAGCACATCCGGTCGGTGGCCGCGAACCACGGCTTCGTGCTCGTCCTGGCCGAGCGGGCCGCCGGGCCCCGGCCGGCCCCCCGCACCTACGCGGCTTCGGTGCCTTCGGCCCGGTAGGCGCGCAGGAAGGCCGCCACGCCGCCCCTGAGCAGGCGGTCCGTCACGTCCTCCGGCAGCGGCAGGACGCCGTAGTGGGAGGTCTGGAGGACCAGCCCCGAGGTGAGCACCGTGAAGTGCACGCCCGCGAGCTCGGGGTCGCCGTGCAGGTCGAGCAGGCCACCGTCGGCGAGCGTGGTCAGCGCGGTCGCGAAGGCGGCGGCGACCGAGGCGGGCCCGGCCTCCCGCCAGGCGGCGAGCACCTCTGCGGGGACGTGGTCGGCCTCGGCGTGGATGTGCCGGACCAGGGCGAAGTGGTCCGGGTAGTCGGTGATCAGGTCGGCGAAGGCGCGGGCGACGGCGACGAGATCGCGTTCGAGCGTGTCGGGGTGGGGCAGCCGCTCCGGGTTCAGCAGGGTGTGGATGGTGCCCAGTTGGGCGTCCCGCACCTCGTTGGCCGTCCAGGTGATGACGGTCTGGAACAGCTGGGCCTTGCCACCCGGGAAGTGGTTGTAGAGCGTGCGCGTCGAGACGCCGGCCGCGGCGGCGAGCGAGTCGACGGAGGCGCGCGCGTAGCCCTCGTGGCCGAAGACCCGGCAGGCCTGACGGACGATCGCGATCTGTTTCTCCAGCTTGCGGGGCGGGACCTCGCGCCGGGCCCGTTCCATCCAGGCGTCGTTGCTGCTGCTCATATCGGCACCTTACCCCCGTACGGCCCCGCAAGTACAACGAGCGTTGCACTTTTTACAACGAGCGTTGTACCTTCTTGGTGTGCCGGACGCAGCGGGCGTCCCGGCCGCTCCTGGAGGGGGAACACCCATGTCCACGACCGCCGTTGAGAACCGTGAGAACGCCACCGACGCCCACGCCCCGCTGCGCGTCGCCGTCCTCGTCGGCAGCGTCCGCGAGGGCCGGCAGGGCCGCGCCGTCGCCGACTGGTTCCTGGGCGTCGCCGAGCGGCACGGCGGCATGGAGTTCGACGTGATCGACCTCGCCGAGGTCGACCTGCCGCTCGCCATGCCGGGCTGGGGCGGCACGCCCAGCGCCCGGGCCACCGCCGCGCTCGCCCAGGTCACACCGAAGCTGGCCGCCGCCGACGCCTTCGTGGTCATCACGCCCGAGTACAACCACAGCTTCCCCGCGGCCCTGAAGAACCTCATCGACTGGCACAACCCGCAGTGGCAGGCCAAGCCGGTCGGCTTCGTCTCGTACGGCGGGCTCGGCGGCGGCGTGCGCGCGGTCGAGCAGCTGCGCACGGTCTTCGCCGAGCTGCACGCCACCACCGTGCGCGACCAGGTCAGCCTGCACGGCCCGTGGAACGGGCTCGGCGAGGACGGCACCCCGCTCGACGGGACGATCGCCGAGGGCGCCGCCAAGGGCATGCTGGGCCAGCTCACCTGGTGGGGCCGGGCCCTGCGTACCGCCCGCGCCGAGCGCCCGTACCAGGCCTGAGGAGTCACGGTCATGAGCACCACCCAGCTCGCCGCGCGCCGCGCCTCCGGGGACGGCACGGCCGGGACTCCGCTCCGCCGCGTCCTCGCCGTCACCGTCATCGGTTCCGTCATGTCCGTCCTCGACATGACCATCGTCAACGTCGCGCTGCGCAGCCTGTCGACGGCCTTCCACGCCCCGCTGACCACCATCCAGTGGACCGCCACCGCCTACACGCTCGCGCTCGCCGCCGTCATCCCGACCGCCGCCTGGGCGATGGGCCGGATCGGCGCCAAGCGCACCTACCTCACCGCGCTCGCCCTCTTCACCCTCGGCTCGCTGCTCGCCGCCTGCGCCTGGGACGCGGGCAGCCTGATCGCCTTCCGGGCGGTGCAGGGACTCGGCGGCGGACTCCTCATGCCGGTCGGCATGGCGATGACGATGCGTGCCGCCGACCCGGCCCGGCTGGGCAAGGCGATGGCCGTCGGCGGACTGCCCATCCTGGTCGGCCCGGTGATCGGCCCCACGCTCGGCGGCTGGCTCGTCGACGCCGCCTCCTGGCACTGGATCTTCCTGGTCAACCTGCCCATCGGCGCGGCCGCGCTCCTCCTCGCGGCCCGGCTCCTGCGCCCCGACGCGCCGCGCGCCGGCGACCCGGCGCCGCGCCTGGACGTCCCCGGTCTGCTGATGCTCTCCCCCGGTCTCGCCGTGCTGCTCTACGGGCTCGCGCGCGGCGGCGAGGCCGGCGACTTCACGGCCCTCGGGGCGTGGCTGCCCACGGCCGCCGGGGTGCTGCTCGTCGCGGCCTTCGTACGGCGCGCCCTGACGGCCCGTGCGCCGCTGCTCGACCTGCGGCTGCTGCGCGACCGCACCTTCGCCACCGCGATCGGCACCCTGGCCCTGTTCACCTGCGGCTACTTCGGCTCGATGCTGCTCGCCCCGCTCTACTGGCAGGGCGTACGCGGGTTCAGCGCGAGCTCGGCCGGGCAGCTGTCCATCCCGGTCGGCCTGACGGTCGGCCTGGCCATGCAGGTCGCGGCCCGGCGCATCGACTCCGTCGCGCCGCGGCGGCTGATCCCGGCGGGCGTCGCCCTCGCGGCGCTCGGCATGGCGCTCAGCGCGGTGCAGACCGGCCGGGACGGGGCGCCGGTCTGGCAGGTGGTCGGCTCGGCGATGGTGATGGGCGCCGGCGCGGGCATGGTCCTGATGCCGACGATGACCATCGCGAGCCGTGGCCTGCCGAAGGACCGGCTCGCCGCCGCCAGCACGGCCCTGAGCATCAACTCGCAGGTGGGCGCGTCGATCGGCACGGCCCTGTGCTCGGTGGTCCTCGGCTCGGCGGGCATCGACCCGGCCGGCTTCCGGATCACGTACGCGGTGGCGGCGACGCTCCTCGCGCTGGCCCTCGTACCGGCCCTGCTCCTGCCGGGCAGGTCGCGGGCGGGCCGCTGACCTGTCGGCCCCGCGCGGCGCCCACGCGTGCCACTTCCGGGGAATACCCGGCTGGGCCGAAGGCGGCCGTTGGGGCGCGTCGCGGCTCAGGAACCGAGTATCGCGCGGATCCGTGCCGCGGTTCCGCGCGGGTGGAAGACGTAGCCGTTGTGGCCGCCGGGGAACGTCTCCAGATGCGTCCCCAGTTCGCCGGCGAGCATCGCGGCGCACGTGTGCGGCCAGAGGTGGGCCGAGTTCTCACTGGCGGCGGGCACGACGCGGGCGGGCGAGGACTTGAGCGCGGCCACGTCGAGGGCGTTTGCCCTGATGGACGGCATGTCGTGGGTGAGGAGGGCCGCCGCGTTCCGCAGGCGGTCGGGGTCCGGAGCGCGTGCCGGGACATCCGGCTCGCAGTCGTTCGGATCGATGTCGAGGTCGGCAGCGAACCTGCCCATCGCGGGCGCCGGGCCCGCCGCCTTGAAGGTCTCCTCGACGGTGAGCAGTTGCCGGAGGGCGAGGGCACGCCCGGCTTCCGGCAGCAGGTGCGCGACGGGCGGTTCGTGCGCGATGACCGCCCCGACCTGCTCGGGGTGCCTGACGGTCAGCTCCAGCGAGATCAGCCCGCCGATGCTGGTGCCGTAGACGAGTGCGGGTTCCGCGGTGAGGGCGGAGAGCAGGTGGGAGATGTCGTCGGCGTGCGTGGCGAGCGTCGTCGCGGGGGCGTCGGTGGTGCTCCCGGACAGGCCGCGCCGGTCGTAGGTGAGGACGGTGTACCGGTCGGCGAGGTGGCGGGCGAGCGGTTCGTTCGCGTCGGCACCGTGGTGGCCGCCGGCCACGAGCAGGAGCAACGGGCCCTCGCCGCGGACGACGTAGCGCAGTCGCGCGCCCGGCACTTCCAGCATGGATTCCCTCATGGTGCGACCACCGATCTTCTCGTCGGACAGGCCCTGGACGGGCCGTGTGTCGATCGTGCGGCCTTCGCCGGCACCGCGGGAGCGGAGCGCCTTCCCTAGGATCGGCGGTCCCAGGATCTCCTTTCGCGACGTCGGTAGGCTCGGAAGACATGACACCGAACCGTCCCGACCTCGCCGATTTCCTGCGCCGGTCCCGGGAGCGGCTGACGCCGCGCGACGTCGGGCTCGTCGAAGGGCCGAGGCGGCGGACGCCGGGCCTGCGTCGCGAGGAGGTCGCGATGCTCGCTGGGATGTCGGCCGACTACTACATGCGGCTCGAACAGGCCCGCGGCTCCCAGCCCTCGCTGCAGGTGCTCGCCGCGCTGACGGGCGCGCTGCGGCTGACCGGGGATGAGCGGGACCACCTGTACCTGCTCGCCGGGCACCGCCCGCCGGAGGACGCGCGGGCCGGGGAGTACCTGCGGCCGGGCCTGCGCTTCCTCCTCGACCGTCTGGACGGCGTGCCCGTGCAGGTGGTGAGCGATCTGGGCGACCTGCTGGCGCAGAACGACCTGGCGCTCGCGCTGTTCGGGTGCGTGTGCTCGGTCGCCGAGGAGGACCGCAACATCGTGCTGGGCTGGTTCACCGACCCGGGCGTCCGCGGTCACTTCGCGGTCGAGGAACACGAGGAGCAGGCCCGTCAGTTGGTCGCCGACCTGCGGGCCGCTACGACCCGCCGCGGCGACGACCCGGCGTCCCGCTCGCTCGTGACGCGGCTCCGGGCCGCGAGCCCGGAGTTCACGGCGCTGTGGGACCGGCACGAGGTCGCCGTGCGCAGGTCGCACCCGTACCGGCTCGTCCATCCCGACCTGGGCAGGATCGACCTGGACTGCGAGGTGCTCGCGACGCCCGCGGCGGACCAGCGCCTGCGGATCTTCACCCCGCCGCCCGGTGGCACGACCGTGCTCGACGAGTTGCGCGCGCTCGGCCCGCGGCACCGGCACGACACCCGCACGGCGGGCGCGACCGCACCGTAGCTCCCGGGCGCAGCAGGCCCCTACGGCCGCACCGGCACCGTGATCGCGCGCGGCACCGTGATCGCCATCGACAGGCCGCCGCCCGGCGTGTCCTCGGCGGTCAGCGAGCCGCCCATCGCCTCGACGAAGCCGCGCGCGACCGCCAGGCCGAGGCCCACGCCCGCGCCGCGCGGGGCGTCGCCGTAGCGCTGGAAGGCGCCGAAGATGCGGTCCTTGGCCTCGTCGGGGACGCCGGGGCCGCGGTCGACGACGCGGAGTTCGACGCGGTCGGCGAAGGCGCCCGCCTTGACGAGGACGGGGACGCCGGCCGGGCTGTACTTGACGGCGTTCTCCACGATGTTGGCGACGGCCCGTTCGAGCAGGCCGCGGTCGACGGCGACCATCGGGAGCGTCTCGGGGATGTCGAGGTCGACGCTGCCCTCGGGGACGCCGCCGAGGGCCATCGGCACCACCTCGTCGAGGTCGGTCTCGCGGATCACCGGGGTGACGGTGCCGGTCTCCAGGCGGGACATGTCGAGGAGGTTGCCGACGAGGTGGTCGAGCCGGTCGGCGCCGTCCTCGATGCCCTCCAGGAGCAGGGCCCTGTCGTCCTCGGTCCACTCGACGTCGTCCGAACGCAGCGACGAGACGGACGCCTTGATGCCGGCGAGCGGGGTGCGCAGGTCGTGGCTGACGGCGGCGAGGAGGGACGTACGGATCTTGTTGCCCTCGGCGAGCCGGCGGGCCTCCTCGGCCTCGTCGACCAGCCGCTGCCGCTCCAGGACGACGGCGGCCTGCGCGGCGAAGGCGCCGAGGACGCGCCGGTCCTCGGCGGGCAGCACCCGGCCGGTGAGGGCGAGCGCCAGATGGTCGCTGACCGGCATGTCGACGTCGGCGTCCTCGGGCCGGGCCACCGGCGCCGCGGCGCCCACGCTCGCCGTACAGCTCCAGGGCTCCAGGTCACCGGACCGCTCCAGGAGCGCCACGGACTCCATGGAGAAGGTCTCCCGGACCCGTTCGAGCAGCGACGCCAGCCCGGTCTCGCCGCGCAGCACGTTGCCGGCGAGGAAGGACAGGGTCTCCGCCTCGGCGCGCAGCCGGGCGGCCTGGTGGGTGCGGCGGGCGGCCAGGTCGACGACCGAGGCGACCGATATCGCGACCCCGACGAAGATCACCAGTGCGACGATGTTCTCCGGGTCGGCGATGGTCAGCCTCCCGACCGGCGGGGTGAAGTAGTAGTTCAGTACGAGCGAGCCGACGGCCGCCGCCGCGAGCGCCGGCAGCAGCCCGCCGAGCAGGGCCGCCGCGACGGTCAGTGACAGGAACAGGAGCATGTCGTTGGCGAGCCCCATGTCCGGGGCCAGCCGGGCGAGCAGCAGCGCCAGCGGGACCGGGCCGAACACGCCGACCAGCCAGCCCCAGACGATCCGGGCCCGGCCGAGCCGCGCCGTCCGGGCGGCCGGCAGCCCCCGGCCCTTCGCCATCGCGTCGTGCGTGACGATGTGGACGTCCAGGTCGGGCCCGGACTCGCGGGCGACGGTGGCGCTGACGCCCGGGCTGAGCACCGACTGCCAGGAGCGCCGGCGGCTGACGCCGAGGACGATCTGGGTGGCGTTGACCCCGCGGGAGAAGGACAGCAGCGCGGCCGGGACGTCGTCACCGACGACGTGGTGGAAGGTGCCGCCGAGGTCCTCGACGAGGGTGCGCTGGACCGCCAGTTCCTTCGGTGACGCCGAAGTCAGGCCGTCGCTGCGGGAGATGTAGACGGCGAGGACCTCGCCGCCCGCGCCCTTCTCGGCGAGCCGGACCGCGCGCCGTATCAGGGTGCGGCCCTCGGGGCCGCCGGTCAGGCCGACGACGATCCGCTCCCGGGAGGCCCAGATCTGCGAGACCTGGTGCTCGGTCCGGTACTCCTGCAGGTATTCGTCGACCCGGTCCGCCGTCCACAGCAGCGCCAGTTCGCGCAGGGCGGTGAGGTTGCCCGGGCGGAAGTAGTTGGACAGGGCCGCGTCGACCTTGTCGGGCTTGTAGATGTTGCCGTGCGCCATGCGCCGCCGCAGCGCCTGCGGCGACATGTCGACCAGTTCGATCTGGTCGGCGCGGCGCACGACCTCGTCGGGGACGGTCTCCCGCTGCCGTACGCCGGTGATCGACTCGACGACGTCGCCGAGGGACTCCAGGTGCTGGATGTTGACGGTCGACACGACGTCGATGCCGGCGGCGAGCAGCTCCTCGACGTCCTGCCAGCGCTTGGAGTTGCGCGAGCCGGGCACGTTGGTGTGCGGGAGTTCGTCGACGAGCGCGACGGCCGGCCTGCGGGCCAGCACGGCGTCGAGGTCCATCTCGGTGAAGGTGCTGCCCCGGTACTCGATCTCCTTGCGCGGTACGACCTCCAGGCCGTGCAGCATCACCTCCGTCCGCGGCCGGCTGTGGTGCTCGACGAACGCCACCACGCAGTCCGTGCCGCGCTCGACGCGCCGGTGGCCCTCGGAGAGCATCGAGTAGGTCTTGCCGACGCCGGGCGCCGCGCCCAGGTAGATCCGGAGCCTGCCGCGCCTAGCCATCGGCCGTGTCCCCCGGTTCGAAGCGGTAGCCCATGCCGGACTCGGTGATCAGGTAACGCGGGTGCGAGGGGTCGGGTTCCAGCTTGCGCCGCAGCTGCGCCATGTAGACGCGCAGGTAGTTGGTGTTGCCGCGGTAGCTCGCGCCCCAGACCTCCTCCAGGAGCCGGCGCTGGGCGATCAGCCGGCCCGGGTTGCGGACCAGGATGTCGAGCAGGTGCCACTCGGTCGGCGTGAGCCGGATGTCGCTCCCGTCGCGGCGTACCTTGCGGGCCACCAGGTCGACGGTGAAGTGCGCGGTCTCGACGGTGGTGACCTCCGTCTCCGGGACGGCTTCGCGGCGCCGGGCGGCGGCGCGCAGCCGGGCGAGCAGCTCGTCCATGCTGAACGGCTTGGTCATGTAGTCGTCGGCGCCGACGTCGAGGGCGAGCACCTTCTCCTCGGAGGCGGTGCGGGCGGAGAGCACCAGGATCGGCACCCGCGTCCAGCCGCGCAGCCCCGCTATCACGTCGAGGCCGTCCATGTCGGGCAGTCCGAGGTCGAGGACCACGACGTCCGGCCGGCGGTCGGCGGCCAGGCGCAGCGCGGTGGCCCCGTCGGGCGCGGCGTCGACCTCGTACGTACGCGCCTGGAGGTTGATGACCAGCGCCCGCGCGAGCTGCGGGTCGTCCTCCACGACCAGTACCCGGGTCATCCGTGTGGGCCTTCCTGTTCATGGCCGACGGGCCCGGGAGGTGTCCCGGGCCCGTGGCCTGCCGTGTGGATGACGCCATGCTCAGCCCTTGGCCGAGACGAGCGCCTTCAGTGCGATGTTGAGCCGGAGCACGTTGACCCGGGGCTCGCCGATGAAGCCGAGGATCCGGCCGTCGGTGTGGTCGGCGACCAGCCTGTCGACCTGCGCGACGGTCAGGTGGTTCAGTTCCGCGACCCGGTGGACCTGGAGCCTGGCGTACTCCGGGGAGATGTGCGGGTCGAGGCCGGAGCCGGAGGAGGTGACGGCGTCGGCGGGGACGTCGGACGGCTTCACCTTGAAGCCGGCCGTGGAGTTGTCCTTGATCACGGCCGCCTCGGCGTCGACGACCTGGGCGCAGAGCGTGCCCTCCGCGGGCTTCTCCGGGCAGTACGCCTTGCCGTTCTTGTCGGTCACGGCGCCGTTGTCGGCGGAGCGGTTGGTCGCACCCGAGAGGATGATTTTGTACCGGGTGTTGACGGAGTTGGCGCCGAGGCCGTTGGACGGGCGCGGCTGGAACCACCTGAGGTCCGCGCTCGCGGTCTCCTCGCCGTTCTTCAGGGGCAGGTTGTAGGTCTGCCCGATCAGCTCGGAGCCGACGACCCTGCCGCTCGCGTCCTTGATCTCCGAGCCGTTGGCCTTGTCGTCGAACAGGGCCTGGGCGATACCGGTGACGACGAGCGGGTAGATCAGGCCGCACACGACCGTGAGGACGAGGAGGGCGCGCAGGCCCGCCCAGAGCAACCGCCCGGCGTTTCCAACGGAGTTGTTCATGTCAGCCGATTCCGGGGATGAGGGAGATGAGCAGGTCGATGATCTTGATGCCGATGAACGGGGCGATCAGGCCGCCGAGTCCGTAGAGCCCGAGGTTGCGGCGGAGCATCCTGTCGGCGCTGGTCGGCCGGTAGCGCACGCCCTTCAGGGCCAGCGGCACGAGCGCGATGATGATCAGCGCGTTGAAGACGACCGCGGACAGGATCGCGGACTCCGGCGAGGCGAGCTGCATGATGTTCAGCTTGTCCAGGCCCGGGTAGGCGACCGCGAACATCGCGGGGATGATCGCGAAGTACTTCGCCACGTCGTTGGCGATGGAGAAGGTGGTGAGCGCGCCCCGGGTGATGAGGAGCTGCTTGCCGATCTCGACGATCTCGATGAGCTTGGTCGGGTTGGAGTCGAGGTCGACCATGTTGCCGGCCTCCTTCGCGGCCGACGTGCCCGTGTTCATCGCCACGCCGACGTCCGCCTGCGCGAGCGCCGGGGCGTCGTTCGTGCCGTCACCCGTCATCGCCACGAGCTTGCCGCCGGCCTGCTCGCGCTTGATGAGGGCCATCTTGTCCTCGGGGGTGGCCTCGGCGAGGAAGTCGTCGACGCCCGCCTCCTCGGCGATGGCCTTGGCGGTCAGCGGGTTGTCACCCGTGATCATGATCGTCTTGATGCCCATGCGGCGCAGCTCGTCGAACCGCTCCCGCATGCCCTCCTTGACGACGTCCTTCAGGTGGATGACGCCGAGGACCCGGGCGCCCTTGGCGTCCTCCACGGCGACGAGCAGCGGGGTGCCGCCGGCCTCGGAGATCGCGTCGGTGAGGGTGCGGGCGTCGGCGGCGACGGTGCCGCCGCGCTCCTCGACCCAGGCGATGACGGAGCCGGTCGCGCCCTTGCGGACGCGGCGGACCGTGCCGTCCTCCGTGAGGTCGACACCCGACATACGGGTCTGGGCGGTGAACTCGATCCACTCGGCGTGCGTCAGCTCGCCCTGGTGGCGCTCGCGCAGCCCGTACCTCTCCTTGGCGAGGACGACGATCGAGCGGCCCTCGGGCGTCTCGTCGGCCAGCGAGGAGAGCTGGGCGGCGTCGGCGACCTCCGCCTCCGTCGTACCGCGTACGGGCACGAACTCGGCGGCCTGGCGGTTGCCGAGGGTGATGGTGCCGGTCTTGTCGAGCAGCAGCGTGGACACGTCGCCGGCGGCCTCGACGGCCCGGCCGGACATCGCGAGGACGTTGCGCTGGACCAGGCGGTCCATGCCGGCGATGCCGATCGCGGAGAGCAGCGCGCCGATGGTCGTCGGGATGAGGCAGACCAGCAGGGCGGTCAGCACGATCATCGACGTCTGCTTGTCGGCGCCCGCGTAGATCGCGAAGGGCTTCAGGGTGACGACGGCCAGCAGGAAGACGATGGTGAGCGACGCCAGCAGGATGTTGAGCGCGATCTCGTTCGGCGTCTTCTGCCGGGCGGCGCCCTCGACCAGGTTGATCATGCGGTCGATGAAGGTCTCGCCGGGCTTCGTCGTGATCTTGATGACGACGCGGTCGGACAGCACCTTCGTACCGCCGGTGACGGCCGAGCGGTCGCCGCCGGACTCGCGGATCACCGGCGCGGACTCGCCCGTGATGGCGGACTCGTCGACGGAGGCCACGCCCTCGACGACGTCACCGTCGCCGGGGACGATGTCGCCGGCCTCGCAGACCACCAGGTCGCCGATCCGCAGCTCGGTGCCGGGGACCTGCTCCTCGCCTGTCTTGGTGATCCTCCGCGCCACGGTGTCGGTCTTGGCCTTGCGCAGGGTGTCGGCCTGGGCCTTGCCGCGGCCCTCGGCCACGGCCTCCGCCAGGTTGGCGAAGATGTTCGTCAGCCACAGCCAGGCGGCGATCGCCCAGCCGAACCAGTCGCCCGGGTTCTTGACGGCGAGCACGGTGGTGACCACCGAGCCGATCAGGACCACGAACATGACCGGCGACTTGACCATCACGCGCGGGTCGAGCTTGCGCAGCGCGTCCGGCAGCGACTTCAGCAGCTGCTTCGGGTCGAACAGGCCCCCGCCGACCCGTCCTGCCTCGGACTCCTTGTGCGGAGCCCGGTTCGCGTCCTCGTCGTGCGGGGCGCGAGTGGGTGTGAGGGTGCTCATGCTGCCAGCCCTTCGGCGAGCGGACCCAGCGCCAGGGCCGGGAAGTAGGTGAGACCGGTGATGATCATGATGGTGCCGACGAGCAGGCCGGTGAAGAGCGGCTTCTCGGTGCGCAGGGTGCCCGCGGTCTCGGGGACGGGGGTCTGCTCGGCGAGCGAGCCGGCCAGCGCGAGCACGAACACCATGGGCAGGAAGCGGCCGAGCAGCATCGCGATGCCGATCGTCGTGTTGAACCACGTGGTGTCGGCGTTCAGGCCGGCGAAGGCGGAGCCGTTGTTGTTGGCGCCGGAGGTGTAGGCGTACAGGATCTCCGAGAAGCCGTGCGCGCCCGTGTTCGTCATCGAGTCGGCGGGCGTCGGCAGGGCCATCGCGAGCGCGGTGAAGATCAGCACGAGCGCCGGGGTGACGAGGATGTAGCAGGCCGCGTACTTCATCTCGCGGGTGCCGATCTTCTTGCCCAGGTACTCGGGGGTGCGGCCCACCATCAGACCTGCGATGAACACCGCGACGATCGCCATGATCAGCATGCCGTAGAGGCCGGAGCCGACACCACCGGGCGCGATCTCGCCGAGCTGCATGCCCAGCATGGTGATGCCGCCGCCGAAGCCGGTGAAGGAGGAGTGGAAGGAGTCCACCGCGCCGGTCGAGGTCAGCGTGGTGGTGACCGCGAAGATCGACGAGCCGCCGACGCCGAAGCGGGTCTCCTTGCCCTCCATCGCGCCGCCCGCGATGTCGAAGGCGGGGCCCGGGTGGGCGAACTCGGTCCACATCATCAGCGCGACGAAGCCGAGCCAGATGACGCCCATGGTCGCCAGGATCGCGTAGCCCTGCTTGATCGAGCCGACCATGCGGCCGAAGGTGCGGGTGAGCGCGAACGGGATGACGAGGATCAGGTAGATCTCGAAGAGGTTCGAGAGCCCGTTGGGGTTCTCGAAGGGGTGGGCCGAGTTGGCGTTGAAGTAGCCGCCGCCGTTGGTGCCCAGCTCCTTGATGACCTCCTGGGAGGCGACCGCGCCGCCGTTCCACTGCCGGCTGCCGCCCAGGAACTGACCGACCTCGTGGATGCCGGCGAAGTTCTGGATGGCGCCGCAGGCGACCAGGATCAGCGCGCCCACGACCGAGATCGGCAGCAGGATGCGGATCGATCCGCGCACCAGGTCGGCCCAGAAGTTGCCGAGCTCACCGGTACGGGACCGGGCGAAGCCGCGCACGAGGGCCACCGCCACGGCGATCCCCACCGCCGCCGAGACGAAGTTCTGCACCGCGAGGCCGCCGGTCTGCACGACGTGGCCCATGGCCTGCTCGCCGTAGTACGACTGCCAGTTGGTGTTCGACACGAAGGAGGCGGCCGTGTTGAACGCCTGGTCCGGGTCGATGGAGACGAAGCCGAGCGAGCCGGGCAGGGAGCCCTGGACGCGCTGCAGCAGATAGAGGAAGAGAACGCTCACCGCGGAGAAGGCGAGCACCCCGCGCAGGTACGCGGGCCAGCGCATCTCGGTGTCGGGATTGGCACCGATGGCCTTGTAGATCCACTTCTCGGGCTTGAGGTGCTTGTCCGAGGAGTAGACCCGCGCCATGTACTCGCCCAGGGGCTGGTACGAGAGGCCGAGGGCGACGATCAGCGCCAGGAGCTGGAGGACCCCAGCAAGGACGGGACTCATGTCGGGGCTCAGAACCTCTCCGGCTTGACGAGGGCGAGGACGAGGTACCCGAGCAGGGCGACGGCGACGACGAGGCCGACGATGTTCTCGGCAGTCACAGCTTCGCCACCCCCTTGGCGATGAAGGCCACCAGCGCGAAGACCGCGAGCGTGGTGACCACGAAGGCCACGTCGGCCATCGTGAGCTCCTGACAGAGAGAGCGGATTTTCTGACGAGACGAGGAAACCGCCTTTCGGCCAGGTCACCGCCGCTGTTGACGTGCCCCTAACGCCGCTGATGTCCGTCTTGACGCATCCCCTACGCCGGTTTCGGTCAGCCGCACGGTCACGCCCGGTCCGACCCGCTCAACGGCGCTCCGGAGGGTGCGGCTGGACCCCCGTCAGGAGGAAGTCGAGCCCCCGCCGGGTGGTGGCCAGAACCACCCGGTCCCCGGCCCGCAGCACCCGCCCGTGGGACGGCCGCCAGTCCAGGCCGGGCGTCTCGGTGGGCCGGAAGCCGGCCAGGGTGTCCGTCGACGACGCCGGTACGGGCCCGCCGGCCCGCCACCACGGCGAGGACCCGCCACTCGTGCTCCCGGAACGCCTGGTGCACCGAGTAGCCCTCCAGCTGCGGGTGCCCGGCCACGTCCACCACCGTGAACAGCAGCGAGCCGCGCTCGACCGGCATCACCCCGAGCACGTGCCGGCCCATCATGGCGGCGGCGAAGGACGGCGCGGCCAGGGCGGAGACGCTGCGGGTGAGCGCGTCCGGGTGGGAGGCGCGCAGGGTGCGCGAGACGGTGGCGGCGAAGTCGTCGTCGTACAGGCGCATGACGAACCGTCGCGTCCGCGTCTCAGCGGTACTCGGCGAGGCGCGGGCGCAGGCCGAGGACCAGCAGCCCGGCGGCGAGCAGCAGGGCCGCGGCGGAGGCCGGGAGGAGGGTGCCGAGGTCGGCCCGGCCCTCGCCGACGGCGCTCGTGAAGTGGGCGCGGTTGATGTCGGTGAGCTTCTGGAGCTCGGTCATCCAGGCGCCGAAGTGGGCGTTGGACTGGCCGGGCTGCCAGCCGATGCAGAAGACGACGGCCTCGCGCTCCCTGCCCTGCTTGATGAGCGTGCGCAGAGCGTGGTCGTCGTGCTGGTAGGTGGCGTACGCGTCGACGGTGCGCTCGGCGGCGGCGCGCTCGCCCGGGAAGGTGATGTTGTCGAGTTCGCGCCGGAACTCGCCGGTGAAGCGCAGGTCGGAGTGGTCGGCGCGGTAGGCGGCCCAGGTGGTGTCGAGCCGGGCGGGGTACGCGTCGAGGCCGGCGCCCTTGATGCCGTACAGCTTCTGGGACTTCTCCAGGAACAGGCCCTCGTAGGTGGTCCGCAGGTCGGGGAAGAGCAGGTAGCGGCTCTCGTCGGCGTTCGCCCGGTAGGCGACGGCACGCGCCCTGGAGAGGGCGACGACCGAGTCGTACGAGTCGTGGCGGGCGACCCGCATCTGCTCGGCGGTGCCGGAGAGGGCCTGGCCGGCCAGGACGAGCGCGGTGACGGCGCACAGCGTGGCGGCGACGAGGCCCGGGTTGAGGATCCGCTGGAAGCGGCGGGCCAGGAACCACTGCAGGGCGCCGAGCGCGAGCAGGAGCAGGCCGCCGAGGGCGAGCAGGGTGAGGTTCTCGGCGTCGAGCGCGTCGCGGGCGTCGGTGGAGTCGGCCAGGTAGGCGGTGTCGTTGACGCGGACGAGGGTCTCCGACTCGGGCAGCAGTTCGGTGACGAGCAGTTCGTTGGCCGACTGGTAGTCGGTGCGGGCGTCGGCCTTGCCGCCGGGCCGGGCGTCGTTCTCCAGGGCGCGGCCGATGCGCTCCTGGTAGATCGCGAAGTTCTCGGTGAGCTGGTCGACGGTGCGTTCGGCGGCCGGGTCGCCCTCGGCGGCGACGGCGAGCACGCGCAGCTCGTGGCTGACGGTGCGGCGGGCGTCGTCGTAGAAGCCGGTGGCCTTGACGTACGACTGGTCGAGCCGGCCCTTTCCGGCGTCGCCGCTGGACAGCAGGATGTTGACGGCCTGGGCGTCCATGTCGTCGAGCGCCAGGTCGAGTCCTGCCGCGCTGGTGATGGTGGGCGCGTGGGTGTGCTCGGCGGTGTCCCAGGCGCGGCCGGCGGCGAGGCCGGAGCGCAGCAGCAGGGCTCCGAACGCGACGAGGACCACCAGGACGGCGGCGCGGGCGAGTTTCAGCCGGGCCGGGGTGGTGGCGGTGTGGCGGCGGGCGGTGTCGGCGAACCGGCCCGCCACTCGGCGGAGGAACGGTTCCTCGGAACCTTCCTCCGCCGGGTGGCCGGGCCGCGACCCCCCTCGTGATCGCGGCCCGGACGGGCCCGGTGGCCGTACGGCCGTCGCTGGGGGCACCTCCCGCCTGCGGGGGAGTGTTGCGGCTGGTGTCCGGGCCCCCGCGCCCGGACCGTGCTGCGTATTTCCGGCGGTGAGGCTCACTCGCCCTCCAAGATCACGCCGCGGACTGGGCGTCCGCTCCCCCGTGCCGATCAGTCTTGGCCTGTTCGAGCACCTGATCGACGCCCCTTGACGCTCTCCTGACGGGGTGTCGGCCCTTCCTGACGCGGCTTTGACGGGGTCCGTCAGAGTGACGTCAACACCCGCCCGCGGCCCGGGTGTTCGCCCCCGGCCCGGCCTAGAGTCCTTCCTGGCCGCTCCACTTCGAGCACACGGGACGTCCGTGGCCTGACCCCGGCGGCTCGCCCTCGCCTGTGTCACCGGACTCACCGAGGACATCGCGGCCCGCGGCCGCACCGCCGGCTGGTGCTGCTCCCGGGACAACCGGCCGAGCCGGCTGCTCGCCTGGACCGCGGGCTTCCGCCTCGTGCGCGAGTCCACGCACCACGTGACCGGGCCCGTCCGGCCCGTCAGGCGGGCGTCAAGGTTGCCGCACGCGGCGTAAGCGGTCCGTCAGAGCCGGTGGCGGTCCCGAGGTGCGGACCTAGCGTCCGTTACATGCACCCCATGAAGCCGATGAAGGTCCGTCCCGACGCCGACGACGCGGAGCCCCCCGACACCGCCCATGACACCACCTGGGCCGGCGAGGCCCGCACCGCCGTCGGCTGCGCCGGGCTGCTGCTCGTCGCCCTCCTCGTCATGGACGCGATCGACGGCGGGCTGCGGACCTGGAGCGTGGCGCTGTGGGTCGGCCTCGCCGTCCTGCTCCTCGTCATCCTGCTGCCGGCCCGGGTGAGCGCCGCCCCGGGCCGGCTCAGCGTGCGCGGGCTGTGGACGCGGCACACCGTGCGCACCGACCGGCTCGCGTCCGTGCGCTGGTCGAACGGCGTGGCGCAGCGGCTCGTGCTGCGCGACAGGGACGGCGGCCGGGCCGAGCTCGACCCGCACGTCCTCATCGTCAACCCGCCGCTGTGGCAGCTCGTCGACGCCGCCGCCCGCACGTCGCTGCGGGACGGCACGCTGCTGTGCGGCCAGACCGCCCTGCACCAGATGCAGCGGCGGATAGACCGGGAGACGGCGGAGCGGGTGTTCCGGGTCTCGGGCCTCTGAGCCCCGGAGACGAACGCCTGAACCCCGAGCCCCCCCGACCCCGAGCCCCCGCCGCGCCCAGCGCGCCGTGCCGGGCTCCGTGCCGGGCGCCGGGGTCGGTCCCCGCCGCCGTATCAGGAGGCTCCTCCGCGCCCTGAGAGTGCGGTCCGTTTCCGGAGGGCCCCCGCGGCCCTCCCGCGCTCTTGACGCCGACGGCCTCCGTCCTGACGCGATCCTGACGGTCCTGACGCCGGGTACGGGAGGTTCAGAAGCCCTTGGCCAGCTCGACGCCCAGCCACACCGCGCCGAGACCGGCGGCGGTGCTGCCGAGGACGTTCGCGGCCGCGTAGGCGCGGGCCCCGCCCTCGTACAGCTTCAGGGTCTCGAAGGAGAAGGTGGAGTACGTGGTGAGGGCGCCGCACAGGCCGGTGCCGAGCAGCAGTCCGGTCCGGGCCGAGGCCACGCCGGTGAGCAGGCCCAGGATCAGCGAGCCGACGACGTTCACGACGAACGTGCCCCAGGGGAAGACGGAGTCGTGGCGGGCCTGGACGGCGCGGTCCGTGAGGTAGCGCAGGGGCGCGCCGACGGCGGCGCCCACGACGACGAGCAGCCAGTTCACTCCGTGGGCTCCCCGGGCCCGTACCGTACGACCTCGCAGTCGTCGAGCAGCACCAGGCCGCCGTCCGTCAGCAGTTCCTCCAGCTCGGGCAGGAAGGCCCGGACCCGCTCCTCGGTGTCCACGACCAGCACCGCGACCGGCAGGTCCTCGGTGAGCGAGAGCAGCCGGGTGGTGTGGACGAGCGCGGAGGAGCCGAAGCCCTCGATGCCGCGGAAGACGGAGGCGCCGGCGAGCCCGGCGGCGTGCGCGCGGTGCACGATCTCGCTGTAGAGCGGGCGGTGGTGCCAGGTGTCGGTCTCGCCGACGACGATCGTCATGCGGAGCGCCCGGCCCGCGAGCCGTCTGCGTGCGGTCATGCCGTCCTCCTGGCTCGTACGGCGGCCCGGGTGGCGAGCACGGCCGCCGCCACTGCGGCGAGCGCGGTGACGGCGGTGGCCGCGAGGTAGAGCAGGCCGCGGGCCGCGTCGCCGGCGGCGAGCAGCCGCTGGGTGTCGAGGGCGTAGGTCGAGAACGTCGTGAAACCGCCGCACACGCCGGTGCCGAGGAAGGGGCGCAGGAGCGGATGCGGCGGGGTGACGGTCTCGGTCGCGAGAACCATGATCACGCCGAGGACCGCGCAGCCGACCGCGTTGACGGCCAGGATCGTCCAGGGAAAGGCGCCGGCGGGAGTGGGCCACGCGAGGATCGCGGCATAACGCGCCACGGCGCCGAGCGCGCCGCCCGCGGCGACCACCCCGACGACCGGCAGCTGCGCGCGGAATCCCATGGAGCCAGGTTAGTCGTCACCGGGTCGGTGGTCCCGGGCGGACCGGTCACCTGTGGGGCGCCGGGGCGGGCCGGTTACGGGCGAGGCGCCGGGGCGGACCGGTTACGGGCCAGGCGCCGGGGGCCGGGCGGAACGGTTACCGACGGGGTGACGAGGAGGGCCGGACGGCCGGATACCGACGCGTCGACGGCGGCCAGAGGGCCGGTTTCGGCCGCGTCGCCGGAACCCGGGCGGACCGTCACGACGCGTCGACGGGGGTCCGGGCGGGCCGGGTTACCGGCGGGTCTACCCGTCCGTACGGAACCCGTCCCCGCCGCCGGCGGACCGGAAGAAGGCAAGGCGCACAGGCGCGGGCCCCGGCCTGGGGCATTAACCGGAGCCCGGCCCGTGCTGCCTCGCCCCGATCGTCCGGCGGTGCGTCGCACCGGTCAAAGCCCGTGCGGCGAGTCTGTCAGATCCCCCCGCGGGGTATGGCGGTGGTCCGGCCACCATCGAGGCGCCCAGACGGGTGCCGCGTACACCTCGTGTCGCGGGCCGCGACAGGCGACGGTGGAGGGGCAGCTGGAGGGAGCTGCGCAATCCGTAGGGCAGGAGTGTCGTGAGTACATCCGTCACCACCAGATTCAGAACCGTCACCGCGCATCGGGAGCTCCGGGGGGAGCTTCGGGACACGGCCGACGACGACGTGTACGGCGAACTCTGCGCCGCGCTCTTCTCCGGCTTCCCGCGCCGTGACCAGCGCATGAAGGCGGAGCAGTACCTGCGCGGGCTGCTCACCGCGCAGGGCCGCAAGTCGATCCGCAACATCGCCGCGCAGATCGGCGGCCCGGCGGCCGAGCAGAGCCTGCACCACTTCATCTCCAGCTCGACCTGGGACTGGCGGCCGATGCGGGCGGAGCTCGCGCGCTATCTGCAGCGGCACGGCTCCCCGCAGGCGTGGGTGGTGCGGCCGATGCCGATACCGAAGGCCGGCCAGCACTCGGTCGGCGTCGACCGGCGCTTCGACCCCGAGCAGGGGCAGGTGTTCCGCGGTCAGCAGGCGTTCGGCGTGTGGTTCGCGGGCGAGGAGACCAGCATCCCCGTCAACTGGCGCCTGTTCCTGCCCGATCCGTGGGTCAAGGACCCGACCCGCCGGGACCGCGCCGAGGTGCCGGAGGGCGCCGGCGAGGAGACCCTGGAGGAGTGCGCGGTCAACGCGGCGCTCGACACGGCCCGCTGGCCGGACGTGGCCCGCAAGCCGGTGCTGCTCGACATCCGCGGCGGCGCGGGGCGCGCCGCCCTGCACCGGCTCGCGCTCGCCGGCGTCCCCGTGGTCGCCCGGATCGGCACGAGCTGCCGACTGACCGTCGCCGACCGCTCGCTGCCCGGCTTCGGCGCCGGGCCGCTCACCGCGCTGCAGATCCTGGAGTCGCTCAAGGGCCTGCGCCGCCCGGTGAGCTGGGTGGACTCGGCGGCCGGGGTGCGCAGTTCGCGCACCTCGCTCGCCACCGCCGTGCGCGTCACCCTGCCCGTGCCGCCGGGCGAGCGGCAGCGGCCGCTGCTCCTGCTCGGCGAGTGGGACGACCCGCGGCGCTCGCCCGCCCGGCTGTGGATCACGGACCTGACGGGCTCGGCGGTCGGCCCGCTGCTGCGGCTGACCAAGCTGTCGCGCCGGGTGGAGCGGGACTTCCGGCAGGTCGGCGAGGGCGCGGGACTGCGGGACTTCGTGGGGCGCTCCTTCCGCGGCTGGCACCGGCACATCACGCTGGCCTCGGCCGCGCACGCGGCGACCGTCCTCGGGACGGAGCGGATCGCGCCGTACTGCGAGATACAGGCCCGCTCGGCGGGCTGACCTCAGGGGCACGGGCCACGGCCCGGGAGTCGGGACTCCCGGGCCTCGTCCGCACACCCGTGCCGCGGCGGCTCGGATTCCCGGGCCCGGTACGCACACCCGTGCCGCGGCGGCTCAGACTCCCGGGCGGTCGCCGCAGGACGGGCCGGCCGTCGGGCGCTGCTCGGCGAGGGCGGCGCGGCGGCGGGCGAGGACGTCCCGGGTGCGCTGGAGCCGGAGCGCCAGCTGGACCTCCAGGACCTGGCCGGGCTTCTGCCACTCGGGGCCGAGGAGTTCACCGATGCGCTCCAGCCGGCGCGAGACGGTGTTCGGGTGGACGTGCAGCGCCTCGGCCGCGTTGGTGGGGCTGCCGCCGGACGCGAAGTACGCCTCCAGGGTGTGGATCAGATCGGTGACCCGCTCGGCGTCGTAGTCCAGTACGGGCCCGATCGTCGACTCGATGAAGCCGTCCACGTCGTGGTGGTCCGACAGGAGCAGGCCCAGGAAGCCCAGGTCCTCGGCCGACGCCGCCGCGCCCGCGCCGCCCAGCGCGCTCATCGCGTCCAGGCAGCGCATGGCCTCCTGGAACAGCCGGCCCACGCCGTCCGGGCTCCAGCCGGGACCGGCCGCGCCCACCGACACCGGGTGGCCGAGCAGCGGGGCCAGCTCGCCGGAGACGGCCTTGGCGGCGGCCGACGCGTCCACACCGGGCAGCAGCAGGACGACGCTGCCGCCCTGCACGGTCTTCAGACCGGACATCCGGTAGGCATACGAGGACGCCCACACCACGGCCCGGCCCTGCTCGCCGCCCTCGGGGCGGGCGACCACGACGACATGCGGTTCGCGCAGGTCGATGCCGAGGCGGCGGGCGCGCTGGGCTATCTGCTGCGGGGCGTGCTGCGGCTCGGCGAGCAGGTCGTCGAGCAGCTCGTCGCGGACCGGGCCCTCGGCGACGGCCGTGGAGCGCTGCATCAGGATCAGCAGGGCGACGGACTGCGCGGCGAGTTCGAGCAGCCGCTCGTCCTCGCCGCTGAGCGGGGTCGCGGCGCGCACGACGAGCACGCCCAGGTCCTCGGAGCCGGCGATGACGGGCGCGATCCAGGTCCCGGGCCCCTTCTGCGGCTGCTTCTTGCGGCCGAGGCCCCAGCGGGCGTACGGGGCGAGGTCGTCGAGACCCTCGCCGAACTCCGTGCCGAACTCCTCGGCGAAGTCGTGGGCGAGGTCGTCGGAAAGGGCGTCGGAGAGGTCGTCGTCCAGGTCGTCCCCGAAGTAACCGGCGACGCCCGGGGCATGGCCGAGGCCCGGCCCGGGCGCGTCCTCCGGATCGCCGTCCGCGGCCTCCTCCCGTCCCTCCTCCCGTTCGCGCTTCCGCTCGTCCTCCCGCGCCTCCTCCGGGTCGCCGCCCACGAGGACCGGCCGGCGGCTCGCGTGGGCGTCGAGGGACGCCTTGGCCACGACCTCCTCGTCGAGTTCGGCGATCTCACCGGTGGAGGCGAGCGTGCGGCCGCCCGGGTCGCGGATCAGGACGCAGGCGTCGAGCGCGTCCCCGGTCGCCTTGGCCACGCCGAGCAGGTCGCCGCCGGCCAGGATCAGGTTCATGATCCGGCCGTGGGCCTCGCCGAGGTGGCGCATGCGGGTGAGCGCGGTGCGCACGCGGGAGCTGTCCCGCTCCAGTTCGGTGACCTCGGCCCGGGTCTGGTCGAGGAGCCCGGCCTTCTCCGTGGCGACGGCGGCCAGGTCGGCGAGCGAGCTGATCAGCCCGATCTCGCCCGGACTGTAGCGGCGGACCCGGCGGTCGGCCCCGTAGAGGAGTCCAATGACGGTGTCGCCGGCGCGCAGCGGCACCGCGACGACGGCCCGCATCCCCTCGTCCCGGACGAGCTGGTCGAGGACGCCGGTGTGGGGAAAGCGCTGGTCCTTGAGGTAGTCCTCGGTCCAGACGGGTTCGCCGAGCGTCTGGGCGAGTTCGCTGAGTCCGCCGCCGATGCGGTCGTAGCCGTCGCCGTCGAGAGCGGCGGACCAGTCCGCCGGGTCGCGCCGGCTGTCGCTGCCCTCGGAGGCGTGTATGACCCGGACGCCGTACGCGTCGCCGCGCAGGCTGAGGCAGGCGAGGTCGAGTTCGAGCACCCGCTTGGCCCGGCGCAGGACGGTACGGAGCAGTCCTTCGAGGTCGTACGGGAGGGTCAGGTCGCGCGCGGTGTCGGAGAGGGCGTCGAGGCCGGTCTCGCAGCGGTCGCGGCGGGCGAGGAAGTGCGCGATCCCGCCCGCGAGCTGCACGGCCCGCTCCAGCCGGCCCGGATCGCCGCCCTCGGCCCCCGTGGCACGGGCCTGGTCGAGGAGCTCGGAGAACCGCTCGGGCGGCTCCCGCCGGGCGAGCATCTCCAGGACGGCGAGCGCGTCGATGCCCACGACCGGGCCCCCGCCCCCGTCCGCGTCTGCGCCGTGGTTGGTCATGCTTCAACTCCCGCTGCTGAGCAGAACCGGGTGACGCCGTGGAAACCCGTACCGCTGGCCGAAACTGAATCCGCCGTGGATGACGGTCAACGGTAGGATCGCCCGTTTCATTCCCGTTCGCTCCTCTTCCGCCGCCTCCCCCGGCGCCCGCTATTTTCCCCCGCCCTGACGGGGGATCAGACCGCCGCCGTGGCCGCGGTCGTGGCCGTGGCCGTGGCCGCGACGGTGGCCGTTGCCGTGGTTGCGGCCCTCGGGGTCGCCACCGCCGGAACCGCCGTGGGGCCACCGCGGAACCGCGGCTGCGCCGGGACCCGGGGCAGCACCGTGTCCCGTACGGAGAGGAGCGAGCGGTGCAGGCGGCGCAGGCGCGCCGAGGGCGTCCGGCCGCCGTCGCGCTCGAGCATCGCGCACAGCCGCTGGTAGACCTCCAGGGCGTCGTCGGTGCGGCCGGTGCGCAGCAGGGCGATCATGAAGTGGGCGTTGAGCGCCTCGCTCAGCGGGTACTGGGCGGCGTGCATGGCGAGTTCGGGCACCATCTCGGCGTGCATGCCCAGCCCCAGCTGGGCCTCCGCCCACTGGTCGAGCACGCTCAGCCGGGAGGCTTCGAGGCGCTCGACCTCGGCGGCCAGACGGGGACCGGAGGCGACTCCGGCGTACGGCTCGCCGCGCCAGAGCGCGAGGGCCTCGCCGAGCCGGAGCGCGGCCCGCGCCAGGTCGCCCGCCTCCATGGCGCGATAGCCGGCGCCGGCCGCGCGCTCGAACTGCCAGACGTCGTGGGAGCCGCCGCCGGTGTCGAGCCGGTAGCCGCCGGTCTCGGCGGCGAGCACGGTCTCCGGCGTGCGCCCGTCCTCACCGGTGCGGCCCTCGGACCGCGCGGAGGTGAGCAGGGAGCGCAGTCCGAGCACATGGGCGTGGAGTTCGGCGCGGGCGCCGCGCGGGGCGCCGGACGGCCAGAGCTCCTCCATGAGGACGGACACCGGCACGATCTGGTCGGCGGACGCGGCGAGCAGGGCGAGCAGTTGTCGTGGCGCGGCCGCGGCAGGGGTGATCGACACCCCGTTCTCGCGTACCGAAAGCCCCCCCAGGATCCGGACGTCCACCCTTGCCCCCTCAGCGTCTGCGCACACGCGCAACGGATGCTCCCCCGGGGACGATTAGAAAAGAGACCGGGAAGCATGTCAATAAGAAACCGCCTGGTACGGAATCGGTGCACCGTCCGACCTGGAAAATTGCCCTCTTTGGGGTGATTCATCAGCATCAATGCCGCGTCAAGACGCAGGGAAACGTACCGAGGGAAGCGGCAACTGGACTCGCAGGTATGCTTTGTGGACTGTTTTCAGGCCCGGTCCGAGCCGTCGAGAACCTCGTCGAAACCCTTGCCGAGGCCGTCTCCGAAACCCTCGTCGAGACCCAGCGCGCGGGCGCCGCGGCCGGGCTCCAGGTCGAGCGCGGTCAGGACGGCGGGCACGACGACGCTGGGCAGTAAGTGGTGGTAGAGCGTCGAGGCCCAGCGCTCCATCGAGGACCGGTCGCCCTCCATCGCGAAGGTCATCAGATTGAGCCCGGCATAGGCGGCGACGACCAGGCCGGCGACCTCCGCCGGGTCGACGTGCGGCAGCAGCTCGCCGCGCTCCTTGGCCGCGGTGAGGTGCCGCAGGTTGATCTCGGTCCACTCGCGGTAGGGGCCGCTGCGGTCGAGCTCGTGCCCGCCCTGGTCGAGGGTGAGCCGCACACTGCCGCTCAGCACCCGGTCCCGGGTCAGCCGGTGCGCGAACACCATGCCGACGTCGACGAACTCCTGCACCTTGGAGATCTGCGGGGGCGCCGTGGGCACGACCGCCACCTGGGCGTCGAGCACCGCGTGCGCGAGGTCTTCCTTGGAGTCGAAGTGGAAGTAGAGCGCGCCCTTGGTCACCTGGGCGAGTGCGAGTATGTCGGAGAGCTTGGCCGACTCGTAGCCGCGCTCGTCGAAGACGGCCGCCGCCGCCTCCAGGATCGCCTTGCGGGTACGGATCGCACGATCCTGCTTCGCCATGGGGAGTCCGTCCCTCTCATCGCCCGAACCGGCATCCCGGCAGCCCGACAAAACAAACCCATGGGTATCTGTTTTCCGGCGACTGGAAGATACCCGAAGCCCTGTTCGCCGTGAACACACAACATCGGCCGACCGCCGAACCGCGCCTCTGACCAGCGACTTTGACGACGGGATCGGTCATCAGAACGTCAGGTCGGGGGGGGGGGGGGGGGCGGTCGGGCCGCCCGCGGCGCCCGGGTCGTCGCTCAAACCAACCCCCCCCGTATCTCCGATTCTA